>JAKAPN010000029.1:4174-9035 GCA_021822995.1 archaeon | reverse complement strand
GGAGCGGGGGGTATTTTGCCCTGGGGATCATCGCCCTGCTGATCGGGATTGACGTCGTGCTGGTCCCAGGTTACCTCGTCTACCAGAACCTCTACTATGTGGCAGCAGGGATAATGCTTACTGCCGCGGGGGCTATATCAGTCGTCTGGGGGCTGCGGAAGCGCGGCTCGTAGCGCAGGCCGTTCGAGGAACCGTTTTATCCCCCGTCTGGACGGGCTGAAAAAGCGTTGAGTGCAGAGCCTCGCAAGTCGAAGAGGAGGGACGCAGAGAAGAAGGCAGAAGTCGCCTTGAAGGAAGCCGAGGAGGAGGTTGTGAAGGCTGCGAAGTCGGTCAAGCGCGAAGTGAAGAAGGTGGAGAAGTCCGCGAAGGGCGCTGGTAGCAAGGGACCAGCTTCAGTGAAGCCGAAGGGAAAGGCCCCCGAACCTGCGGTCCTGACGAGGCACGAGACTTGGATGATCGCGCGGCGCGGGAAAGGGTTCTCGCTCGGGGAGCTGGCTGGAGCTGGAATCACCCCAAGGGCGGCACTCAGGTGGGGTGTGAGCGTCGACCACAGGCGCAGGAGCGTCATCGAAGGTAACGTCAGCGCACTCAAGCACTGGAACAGCCGACCGTCGGTCGCAAAGTCGGCAGAGACGAAGACCGTAGAACTCGCTGAAGAAGTCGAGGGCGAGGCTGCAGCGATCGTAAAGGAAGCTGAGAAGGCGGAGAAGGCCCTGAAGAAGGAGTCGAAGAAGGCGGCGACCGCGGTAAAGGAAAAGGTCGAAAAGCCGAAGGCCAGGCAGAAGAAGAAAGACAGCGCCTAGACGGCTTCTCTTGCGGCCATGAACAGGTACTGCTGCGCGTAGCCTGCATACGGTCCGAAATACTTCCTCACCGAGCTCGAGACTTTCGCGTAGTCGCCTGGGGACAGCTTGACCTTGGCACCCCGCTTTAGCCGCGTCCGAATGGTGGCGCCCAGGAGGCGAGGGTAAGAATTCGAAATCGCCCTGGCAATCCAGACGTCGATGGGGAACGACTCGTCCTTGCCAAAGGAGTAGAGCAGTGCGCAGTCCGCCACCTTGGGCCCCACACCAAGAAGGACCTTTTGCCCGACCAACTCGCTCAGGAGGAGCCTTCTTGCCTCTTCATAGGGGAGCGACGAGACCTTCTGAAAGTCGACGCGTCCTGAAGCCACTGCCGACGCCACCCGTCGGAGGAACGGCGCCCTGTAGCCCAGCCCGCAATTCCTGAGGTCAGCGACCGAAGCATCTGCGAGGTCCGAGGGAGACGGGAAGGCGTAGTGTTCCTCTCCTTCGAAAGAGAACGGCCGACCGAACCGGCGGCAGATTTCCAACACCATCTTCTGTATCCGGGGTATGTTCGCGTTGGTGGCGAGCACGAACGAGGCGAGGCACTCCCACCTGTCCTGCCTGATTAGACGGAGACCGTAGAATCTTTCGACCGCGGTCGTGATCGTGTCGTCCTTTGCGATAGAGGCGAGGACCTGCTCAAGGTTGTCATCCAGCCTGAAGTAGGTCGAGACGAAAGTGGCATTGAGCCGATCCGTGCTCGAGACGCACACCAGCGCGTCCCCTTCTCGCTTTGCCTTCAGAACGCCCCCCGAAACGTCACCCTGCCACCACTCTCCGGTCCTCCTCCACCTGAAGGTCTGGCCGCTGTCCAGGGTGTAATCCAGGTTGAAGGGAGAACCCAGCGGGATCGCGAACTCCAAACTCGTTGTGTTTGCGGAGGGCGGCGTTAAATGACTCTTGCGGGAAGAACGCAGTTGAAATACAACCCGCAGGGCTGGTCTAGGGTTGTCGAGGGGTTATGAACGGACGACCCGAGGCTCGAAGCGCCTTTTCACGAGGGCGAACGAAGTCTTCGCCGGAGGCATCAACCATAACGCCAGGTACTACGCCCCGTACCCGCTCTTCGTCAGCAAGGCGAGGGGGGAGCACATCTGGGATGAAGACGGCAACAGATACACCGACTACTGGATGGGGCACATGGCGCTCATTCTGGGGCATTCGCCGAAGATCGTGGTCGACGCCCTTCGGGCTCAGATCGCGAACGGGACCCATTATGGCATGGGGAGCAGCCTTTCCGTCGAGCTCGGGGAAGAGATCCAGAAGGCGGTCCCGTGCGCAGAGAGGCTGAGGCTCTGCAACACTGGTGCCGAAGCCACGATGTATCTGGTCCGGCTGGCGAGAGGATACACCGGCAAGAGGACTGTGATCAAAATGGCGGGCGGATGGCATGGGTACAACACCGAGCTCAACAAGGGGGTGCACAGCCCGTTCGACAGGGCGGAGAGCGCTGGAATACTCCAAGAGGAGCAGGAACATGTGAAGACGGTGAAGTTCAACGACCTCGACGCCGCGGAGCGGGAGGTCAAGGCTTCCGGGGGTGACGCGGCTGTGATATTCCTCGAGCCCGTCCTCGGGGCCGGGGGGTGCATTCCTGCGGACAGGGATTACCTGAAAGGCCTCCGAGAGCTGGCGGACAGGACGGGGACGCTTTTGGCGTTCGATGAGATAATCACCGGGTTCAGGGTAGCCCTTGGTGGAGCCCAGGAGTGGTACGGGGTCACTCCCGACCTCGCTTCGTTCGGGAAGATCGCCGGAGGGGGGCTGCCACTGGGGCTGGTTGCAGGAAAGAAGGAGATCCTGTCACTGGCTGACCCCGTTAAGAAGGAGAAGTTCGTCTCGATCGGCGGAGGGACCTTCTCCGAGAACCCGTTGAGCATGGCTGCGGGACTCGCGACGGTCAGGCATCTCAGGAGGAGGGCGAAGGAGATCTACCCTGCGCTTGACAAGGCGGGAAAGCACGTGAGGATAGGCGTTGACGAGGCGTTCAGAGAGGCCGGCATAGAAGCCCACTCAACCGGAATCGGGTCGCTCTTCCTCACCCACTTCGGCCCCGAGCCTGCGAGCTCCGGAGAAGAGTCGAGCGAGGACAAGCCGATGCAGAAGAGCTATGCACTCAGCATGATGGCCGAGGGGGTCTTTATCCTCCCAGGGCACCCGGGAGGCATCTCGACGGCGCACACCAAGAAGGATTTAGACGAGCTGATCCTCAAGAGCGGGAAGCAGTCAGAATATCTCGGAAGGGCGACAAAATAGGGAAGCGAAGGTCACTTCTTGACCTTCGACAACCTAGAGTCGACGTCAGACCAGTTCACTACGTTCCACCACGCATCTACGTATTTCGCCCTGTCGTTCAGGTACTGGAGGTAGTATGCGTGCTCCCATACATCCAGGCCCAGAAGCACGGTCATTCCGGCCAGGTGCATGAAGTTCTGCTTTTCGACCTGAGTCAGCACCAGCGAGTCGGTCTCGGGGTCATGGAGCAACAGCGCCCATCCGCTCCCCTCGACTGTCTTAGCCGCGTCGCTGAATTGTGCCTTGAACTTGTCGAAGCCGCCGAAGTCCCTGTTGACCCAGTCGCCGATGGAGCCGCCGGGAGAGCCGCCGCCCTTTCCAGGGGGGGCCATGTTGGGCCAGAAGATCGAGTGAAGGATGTGACCGTTGACGTTGAAACTGTAGTCTCTCAGTACAGCTCTGACGTCAATCTGCGCCTCGCCTTTGCGCGACTTCTCGAGCTTCTCAAGTGCCGCGTTGGCGCCGTTCACGTAGGCCTGGTGGTGTTTGTCGTGGTGCAGGGTCATGATTTGCTTTGAGATGTGAGGCTCTAGGGCGTCGTAGCCGTATGGTAGTGGTGGAAGTGCGTATGTCTTCGCCATTTAGGGATGGCGCACCCTCATTGCGTAAAAAGTTGTCTGCTAGACCGTAATCGAGGCCTTCGCCTTCTTGGCCTTCTCCCAGTCGTCCAGGAAGCGCTTCAGCCCCGAGTCGGTCAGCGGGTGCTGCATCATCTTCTCCATGACCTCCGTTGGCATGGTCGCGATATCGGCGCCAATTTTGGCTGCTTCAAGCACGTGCTGAGGGTGGCGGATGCTGCCAACCAAGACCTCCGCCTTCATGTGGTAGTTGTCCCGGATCTTCACTAGGTCCTCGACCAGACTCATCCCGCGCTGACCAATGTCATCCAGGCGTCCGATGAAAGGGCTCACGAAGGATGCCCCCGCCTTTGCCGCCAGGAGCCCCTGGTTCGCCGAGAAGACGAGGGTCATGTTCACGCGGATGCCCGACTGACTGATCGCCTTCGTGGCTCGCAGCCCTTCGGGAATCATGGGTATCTTGACGACGACGTTCGGCGCTATGGCCGAAAGGTGCCTCCCCTCCGTGAGCATGCCATCGAAGTCGGTGCTCACCACCTCCGCGCTCACATCTCCCTTTACTTCATGGCAGATGGCCGCGATTATCTCCTCGAATTCTCCAGGCTCCTTGGCCACAAGCGATGGGTTTGTGGTGACCCCATCGACCACTCCCATCTGGTTGAACTTCTTGATGTGAGCGAGGTTGGCCGTGTCGAGGAAAAGCTTCATCTTTCTTCAAGAGGCTCCCGTTTGATATTAAAGCCTACTGCGATCTCGTCAGGCCTGTTGCTGCCTGTTCTATGCTCTCGGCCGTGAGGCCGTACTTCTTCAGGAGCTCACCTGCTTCGCCGCTCTCCCCGAAGGTGTCCATCACCCCCACCCTCTTCATCGGCGTCGGTCGAGACTCTCCGAGGACCTCCGCGACCGCGGATCCCATCCCACCGAGGATGTTGTGTTCCTCCGCTGTCACGACCCTCCCGCACCGCTGCGCTACCTTGACTACAGCATCTGCGTCGATGGGCTTTATGGTGTGGAGGTCGACCACAGACGCCGAGACCCCCTTCGCCTTCAGGGAATCGGCAGCCTTCAGGGCTTCGGGGACCATTATCCCGCACGCGATCAGAGCTACGTCGGAGCCGTCCCTGAGGACGCTTGCCTTGC
>JAKAPN010000029.1:0-4164 GCA_021822995.1 archaeon | reverse complement strand
TCCGATCTACAGGCGTGGATGACCTCGTCAGCCGGACGTAGAACGGCCCAGGTATCGAAGCGATCGCCTTGACCGCGGACCGGGTAGAAACCGCATCAGATGGGACGATCACTTTCATCCTCGGTATCGACCTCATTATCGCGATGTCCTCTACCTGCTGGTGCGACGCACCATCTGGACCGACCGAGATCCCGCCGTGAGAGCATACTAGCTTGACGTTGAGGTTGGGATACGCGATGTTGTTGCGTATCTGGTCCACTGATTTGCCCGGGACGAAGATGGCGTAGGTGCCGGCGAAGGCGACCTTGCCCGCCAGGGCCATGCCTGCCGCAATCGAGACGAGGTTCTGCTCGGCGATCCCGACATTGAAGAAACGCTCGGGGAACTTCGTGGCGAACACCCCTGATTTCAAGGACCCAGTTGTGTCAGCGCCGATCACGACCACGTCGCGGTTGGTACCTCCCAGCTCCAAGAGGGCCTCGCCGTAGGCGTCTCGCATTGCCGACATCTTGGACATGGTCATGACCGGATTCCCGCTTTCTCGGCCTCGGCCCGCAGGGCAGCGATCGCACTAACAGGATCTTCCTGCCCATAGACCGCTGCGCCGGCCACCAGCACGTTCCCACCCCGCTTGACGACATCGGCCGCGTTGTCCGGCTCCACCCCTCCGTCCACTTCTATGTCAGTCCCCAGCCCCCGCTCCTTCACCTGGGCGGCAATGCGCTGAAGCTTTGGCATGACCGACCTGTCCATCTTTTGGCCGCTGAACCCGGGCTTGACCGTCATCACTACGACCGTCGAGAGCTTGTCCAGCCGGTCCGAGGCCCACTTCGGCAGGTCGGTTTCCGGCTTGATCGCGAGTCCCATCTCCCTCCCCCTGGACCTGACCGCGCTGTAGAGCTCGTCGAACCGGCTCCCGTTCAGGACTTCGGCATGGAGGGTGACGAGGTCCGACCCCGCGTCCAGGAACTTGGCCAGGTGGTTCTGGGGGTTCTCGATCATAAGGTGGGTGTCGAACTTCATGTCGGTGAGGTGCCTGAGCGCCTTCACAGTTCCGGGACCGAAAGTGATGTTAGGCGCAAAGCTTCCGTCGATCACGTCGAGATGTACCTGGTCCGCCCTCCCCTCGACGGAAATCTCGACGGCCCTTTCCAAGTTGGCCAGGTTCCAGGCGAGGACAGATGGTGCGATCTTTACTGCTGCCAAGATCACCGCTCCAGCTCGCTTAACACGTCTGACAGCTTTTCCTTGGTCGGCGGGGTGCCGTGGTAGTGGGGAGACCACTCCATGAAAGAGATGCCTTTCCCCTTGACCGTGTGCGCGACGATGACGGTTGGCCTGTTCCTAGTGTTCATCGCCAGGTCGAAACCGTCGATGATCTGCGAAAGGTCGTACCCGTCTACTTCGATGACGTTCCAGTTGAACGCCCGCCACTTCGCTGCCAGGGGTTCCAGCGGCATGATCTGCTCGGTCAGCCCATCCTGCTGGATCCCGTTTCGGTCGATGATCGCGGTAAGGTTGTCGAGCCTGAACTTCGAGGCGGCCATCGCGGCTTCCCAGACCTGACCCTCCTGCTGCTCCCCGTCCCCCATCAGGACGTAAGTCCTGTAGGACCTTCCGTCCATCTTTGCGACCATCGCCGTCCCAACGGCGAGCGAGAGCCCGATGCCTTCCGATCCGGCAGGCGCTTCGACCCCGGGGATGCCCATGGTGGGGTGTCCCTGGAGCCGCGCTCCTATCTTCCTGAGGGTCATCAGCTCCTCTTGAGGGAAGTAGCCAGCCTGGGCGAGGACTGAATAAAGCAGCGGAGCGGCGTGCCCCTTGCTTAGGAAGAACCGGTCCCTGTCCTCCCACTTTGGGTTCTTCGGGTCGTACCGCATGACATGAAAATACAGCGTGACGAGTAGCTCGACGGCTGACAGCGATCCCCCGGGGTGACCTGACCCCGCCTCGGCGAGCGCCTCGAGAATCAGCTTCCGCGTAGCAAGCGCCTTCTCTTTCAGGCGTGTGATCTCCTGAGCGGCCTCCATCAGCGCCTCACCGGGACCTGAACAATCCGACTCACGAAATCCTCTGTCCCCTGGGTCTTCGTCTCCAGGTCGTGCAGCGAAAGCGTTGCGATCCTGGGGAGTTCGCTCCGGACCTCCCCGGCAACGTTAGACAGCACGGACGCCTGGTAAGGGTTGCCTCCTGAGGCGAGCGCAAGCCCGAAGACCCCTGTCATGGCGTCTCTGACTCCCACCTTGCTGAACAGGTTCTTCTTCCCTCTGATCGGCGGGAACAGGGTCACATTCTCTTTGTCGAAGAGGGTCACTCCCTGCTCGCCCCTTGTGACGAGTATAGCCTTGGACTCGAGACGGCTCAACAGGTTGACCCCCATGTTCCTGAGGCTGGTCTCGTTGACCATGGCCATGCCGGTCGCGTGCTCCGCCTCCTCAAGGTTCGACTTCACGTAGGTGACACCCGAGAAGTCAAGGTAGTGATGCATCTTGGGCTGGCCCACGACTATCTTGCCGGCGGCCTTTGCGGCGGACACAATCCCACCGATAAGGTAGCTGGTGATCGCCCCTCTGTCATAGTCAGACAGCATGACGCAGTCCACCTCTTTTATCTGAGGCTCGGCCTCTGCGAGCAGCTTCTTGGACATCACCAGTGGGACGTCCCTCCTGTCTTCTTTGTCTACTCTCAGCGCATGAAAGCCGTTGACCATGTACCAAGTCCTGAGAGAGGTGGGCCTCGAGGCTTCGGCGATCACGCCCCCGAGCGAGAGTCCGTATCTGCCGAACTCCGACTTCAGCCAGCTTCCGTACTCGTCCGATCCGACAAGCCCGACGAGGCTTACCGAAGCTCCGAGCGACACGAGCTCACGTGAAAGGTTGGCTGCGCCCCCCGGGAGGAGGGTCTGACCCACGAAATCGCCGGCCGGGACAGGAGCCTCTCGCGCCAGCTTTCTCGCAGCGACCTCGACGAAACGGCTCACTAGAAGGTCGCCAACCACGAGGATCTTTCGACCCTGGAATTTGCGTAGGACGTCGGTCAGCTTTTCTCTGTCGACCGTGTCCAGCGGCAACCTTTTTCGAACTCGCTCGGCCCTTCGCCCTAGTTAAGTCTTAGAGCCGTTCATCTGTCCGGAGGCGTTCTCCTCTTTCCATTTCTCTGCCAGAAGCTCGCCGATAAGTTCCACCGCCTTTTTCAGCTCCCTGTCCATCGCAAGCGGGTCATACCCCTTGGGTGGAGGGAAGTCGAGGAACTTCTGGTTAGGGTCAGCGCTAAGGAAGTCCTTGCTCGACTCGTAGATGGACATCAGGACGGGGCCGTCGAGCCTCTGCAGTTCCGACTTCCAAGCGTGATGGAACCCTTTCTCCGAAAGGAAGGTGAGCTTGACGTCTCCTTCAGCCTCCTTCTTTACGTCTTCCCAGAAGACGCGGTCGAACTCCCCCTTTGTAGCCTCGCCAGTCTTCAATTTCGACCGGTAGGACGCCGCTAGTGCCGAAACCCTCGCCGGCGTGATTTCGAAGCGGGAGGCTATCGCATCCGCGGCGAGCCCCAGGTCCATGAGGTAGTAGCAACCCTCCTCGAGGACCTCTTCGCTGACTGCGTCTGAACCCATCGACCTGCAGACCGGCAGCCCGGTTTTAAGACCTGTTCTCCGCGTCCCTGTCCGCTTCGTACAGCTCCCGTGACCGCCTGAGGAAGGGGATGGGGTTGTACCAGTTCCACTTGCCCATCACAGACATGACTGCCGGGACCATGTAGGTCCTGACTATCAAAGCGTCGATGAGGATCGAGAAGGCGAATGCGAACCCAATCTCCTTTAGGAGGAGGTCGCTCGACAGCATCAGCGCCCCCAAGGACCCGGCGAGGATCGCTGCCGCGGCCGTGATGATGCCGCCCGTCTGCTCGATCGCCGAAGTTATCGCCTCGTTCAGGTGCTTGCCCTTGGTCGCCTCTTCACGGACCCGGGTCAGGATGAATATGTTGTAGTCCATTCCGAGGCCAAGGAGCGCGACGAAGAGGAAGAACGGGATGAGGAAGAGCATCTGGAAGTTGTAGAGCTGCTCGAAGACCAGCCTGGTGATCGCCAAGGTCCAAACGATGCTCATCAGCACCGAGATCACGGCGAAGACGGGCAGGAAGAGAGAGCCCAGCACAACGAAGATCGGA
>JAKAPN010000028.1 GCA_021822995.1 archaeon | reverse complement strand
GATAGCAGGCTCCGCCGTATACTACGTCGCAGTGACATCCTACATGAGGCCTCAGGCAGGACTCTCACCCGAGGTCACGATAAGCGTCGGAGCGTCCGGATTCACCGTCGTCAGCGCCCAGATTACAAACACGGGCGGGATCCCCTTCACATCTTTCGTCATTTCTGTCGCCGGGAGCTCGTCCCAGCTCCAGATCACATACTCCTCGGCTCTATCAGCAGGTGGAGGGTCGGCAACGGTCGCCGTCAGAGGCGTTTCAGGAGGCCCCTACTCCGCTGCTACCCAGAACACGGCAGTATTGGGAAACCTCGCCGCGGCCGCGGGGGTCTCCTATGCGGTGGTGGTCGATTGCACCCTGACCAACGGCGCGACCTACAGCCAGGCCTTCAGCTTGGTCGCATCTCCGTGACGTTTTATCTCCAAGCTCTGTTTGGCAGAGATGCAGGTCATTCCTTCCGGTAGGCGCGGAGTCAGCGAGGTCGTCGCCGCCCTCCTGCTACTCTCAATAACGGTCGGGGTCTTCGGCGTCTTCTACACCTACTACGTCAGCGGGCTGAACTCGTCCGGAGGGAGCGTGGCCAGGGGAATCCAGGATTCCGCCAAGGCCACTGGCGAACTGATGAGCCTTGTGAGCTATCAAGTCCAGGGCAGCACCGTCACCCTCTATCTCTACAACTACGGCCTCCAGCCGATAACGCTCAACCCACCGCAACAGGTATTCCTCATCGTCTCGGGCTCTCAGCAGGCCGCCCAGAGCTTTGCGCTCACCGACGCCTCCGCCGGGGGAGCCATCAGCACGATACAGACCCAGAAGCTCGCGAAGCTGACCCTCACCTTCAGCAGCATCCCGTCCTCGTTCTACGTGGAAATCATGGACAGCATCGGGAAGGATTTCGAGTTCCAGCTGTCCAGCTGACCCGCGTTAAAAGCCGGCCCCGCTTTCATCCGCAATGAAGACCACCTGCTACCGAAGGAAGGGCATCGCCTCCCTCCCAGTGTCCATCTTCTTCGTCGCCCTCGTGGCCTCCGCTCTCGTGGGCGTAGGCTCGCTCGCATCAGGGCAGTCCGGTTTCTCAAGCAAGCAGATCAGCGCTGAAAGCACGATGGCGGCAAGGCAGCAGGAGCTCTCAGGGCTCTCGGCCACCCCATCAGCAGGGGGCACAATTCAGCTGGCGCAGAGCTCGGGGGTCCAGACCTCAGTCGTGTACGCGCTCCTGCAGGAGAGCAGCGGCCAGACCATCTCTTCACCCATCAACTATGTGGTCTCTGCGGGGCAGGCCACCACGATCAACATCACCTCGCTGGCCGAATCGATAACCGGGGGCACGCTGCCAAGCCTGTCGAGCGTCACCCTGGTGACAAGCAGGGGACTCTACATCACCTCCCAGGTCCAGACAGCTCAGCAGACAAAGCAGGTCACCACCTATCAGCAGGAGCAGGTCCAGCAGACCGGCCAGAGGCTCGCCGGGTACAACGTCGTAGAGACCACCGACCCCTTGGTCGGCTACACCGTGACAGAGACTACCACGTCGAGCGTGCTGTCGGGATATGACGTCACCGCGCACTATCCGGTGACTACCCAGGTCCTCTCAGGCTACGACCTGTACATGACCGTGGCCCACACCACCTACACGTGCCCCTCAGGCTGGACCAATTACCAGGACGGCCTCTGCAGCCTGACGACGACCAAGACTGTCTATGTCGGCGACCAGTACTGGGCGCACTATTGCTACTTCCCACTCTTCTTCATATGCGGCAACGAGCTACTGTCTCTGGTCACCTTCCCCAAAGTCATCATGTACACCTACCTGGTGCCCATCTACAGGACCGAGACGGTGACGACCTACGCGTCGGCCACGGTGAATACCTACTACACGACCCAGTACGAGGGCTTCTCGTCGAGCTGCCCCTCCTACGCCTACCAGCTCGGGATAACCTGCTACGCGGTGTACACCACCCAGACGACCTACCAGAGCGAATCGCTCGGCCAGCTGTCGTACTGCCCGACGCCGAATTCATACACGAGAACCTACTACTCCTGCACGCCGGTGTACCGCCAGCAGACGACCACGACCAGCCTCGGCCAGCTTTCGTACTGTCCCACGGGAAGCTCGACCACTCGGTACTCCTGCTCACCGGTGTATCAGGCTCACACGGTCAACCTCGGCCAGATGAGCTACTGCCCATCTGGGTCGCAGTACTCCTGTTCGGCTGTCTACAGCACCTACACCTACTGGATCACTGAGACTGTCCCCGTCGTGACCACGGTCAGCTACGAAACCTTGTCGACCTTGGGGAGCATCTGGTTGATTGGCGGATGAGCAAATCATTAGTTGCTCTAATAGACGACTTGCCAACATGCGTGTAGAATCGCAAAGTGCATGGCCGCGGACCTACGGCACGCCGATTCTGCTAAGGAAGCGTAGGAAGAATGCGAGAACTACGATGACGATGATAATCACTACAGCAACAACTTTCAGCTTCGTTCTGCGTCCTTGCGTCCCTTGCGGTTCCGCGTCATTGTGCGGGCCGTCTGTTCTCCCTTCCGAATTCGACACCAGTTTCCTGCCGGGGCGCAGCGTTATTTGATCTTCCTTGTGTCCCAGCAAAGCGATTCTACCACAACCCATGGGTCCTTCGGTAGGTCACCACCGCCTGAAACGAAAATACAACGAGCGACACGCAATCGAGGATGACTGCCAGGGCCCAGGTCGCATAGATCTGGCCAGGCCTGAGAACGGTCAGCAGTAGGACGAGGGTGGTCGCAAAAAAGGCGGCAAATGTCGACTGAATCGGTATCAGCGACCCCCCTATCCTTATCGTGCTCTCGAAGACGACCCTGTCTACGGAATATCCTTCCGGCACCTCCTTCACAAGACCCGAATCAACCAGCTTTCTCAGATGGTAGTGCGCGGTCGAAGGAGTCTGAAGCCCAACTCCCCTCTGAACCTCATGAACCCCGACAGGCTTGCCCGCCTTGTACAGATACCTATACACCTTAAGGGTGGTCCCGGACAGGACATCAGAGCCGCTCTGGGCGGCACCATCGCCCGCCATCAGGGGGCCAGAACGTTCCCCCGAATACTAAATGCTATCCAATTCGAAACCTTCGAACAGCTCACAATCCTCCATTCGAAAGCATAGAGCTAAGATTCCGAGCTCCGTAGAGAGGGTTCACGATGAGGTCGCGAAACCTGATCGCGGTTGGTGTGGTGGTGGCCGTCCTCGCCGGATCTGGCATAGTGTTCGCTTTAGTTTCGTTTCTCCCCTCTCAGGATGTCGGTCCTCAAGCCCCAGGTCCTGCCAACCTGAAGCCACACATCCTCGGGAATCAAACTATTGTGTCACTTTCAGGGGTCCAACTAACGGTGGTGGCCAGGAGCGAGACAGGGAACAGAGTTGGAGAAAACGCGACTCTCCAGTCCGATAATGGGCATGCTATGCTGACGCTCAGCAGGGCCGTCTACTCGAATGGCTCCCAGGCAATCGTCGAAACCGTGACCAACATTGGGCATGTGAGCGTCAACGTAACCACCATGATCATGGGCGGGGCCGACGAGAACGGAACGGGGAACAGCCGCATCGGGACCGAGCAATTCAACAGCTACGTTATTGGGTGCACGGGTAATTCGACGATTACTGCTCCGGTCATCAACGTTGGGAATGGCACGACCTCTGTCAGCAGTGAGTTGTACCACATAGTGTGCAGTCAGGTGGCGGTCCAGCAGGCTCCGGTCGTTTTGATGCCGGGCCAGTCATTCAGCGCGTACGTCCTCGTTGGTTCTTCCGTCACGAAAATCACCAATCAGATTGGGGGCAGCGCTGGATACGCCTTCGAATCAGGAGGCGCTGTCCATTCGTATACCATCCAGGTCGGATTCGTGACGGGACCGGTTCCATCACAGGACACAGTAACATTTCTCGGCTTACCCAAGCCGTGCTCCATACAGGGACTGTGTATCAATGCGACGCTGTCCAGCCGAGTCCCTCTTGAAAAGAATCAGACCGTCATTCTGCGGGCGCTCTTTCAGAATGCGACCACAGGTCAGAATGTCACCATAAGAGGAAGCAGTGATTCGATGTACTATGCGACCTGCACCATCAACGGGAACAAGCCGTCTACTTGCTACCTCATCGCGTATCCAGCAAGCAGCGGTTCTTTCAAAGTCACGCTGGATGTCCTTGGAACAGATGGAAAGACTGTTCTTTCCCCCGAAGTCCAGATAATCGCGACCTATGAAAGCACGGGATAGATTGTCCTCCATAACCGAGCCTGTCATCCACTTTGCTCATGCTGTCTCATCACTCCCGACAGGAGCGAGACGCAAATGACCCTCTTAGGAACTCCACCAAACGTTTCCATAGGAGGTTACTACTCCAACACTCTGGAAGGAGGGGCTGACCGAAAATGTCGAACTCCCTCGAGGGGCGACTGTCATCTTCTGATCAAGAGCCACGACCTGCTGCTGGCCGCCGCCATTGACGGCCATGTAATAGGGAATCTCGGCGGTGGTTGGGCCATTGTTACGGACAGTCACAGTTCCCGAACTCAGGCTCACTGACAGGCTCTCGTCCGCCTTCCCGCCGACCACGGACTGGGCTTCGGCTGCCTGCCTCGCCATGGAATACTGGGCAGCCAAGAGGGCAGTGAAGAGACTGAAGACGATTATCGCGAGGACTATGAAGAAGAGAGCACCTATGATCTCAGCTTGGGCTCTTCTGGACCTTCCAAGTTTCATCTCACAAGCAGACTCTTTCTCGCTAAAAGGAGGGGAGGGCCTGGGTTCGCCCAGACCCGCGCTTGACCTCTACTGCACCGTTACGGTGACCACTTGGGTCTGGGTCGCACCATTGGCGAAATTGGCCGCTACGGTGATGGTGTAAGACACTCCCGCAGTGACGGATATCGTTGTAGAGAAGGTGGTGCTGGTCCCGCCGCCGGGGGCTATGGGTGAAGCTGGCGTCGGCGCGGGGCTCCAGGTAGGCTGTGTCGCAGGGACGACCGTTCCGCCCAATGTCAGGCCCGTCAGCGCTATCGAGCCGGAGTCCGTCACTGAAACGACGGCCGTGCCGGTGCCCGAGCCGCTCGCTACAGCGATGGAGGCGCTCACCTGGACCTGGTCGGTGTTCTGGGCCCTGCTGGCCGTGGTCGTGAAGTAGGTGTAGAGGACCCCAGCGGCGACTATGGTCATAGCGACGACTAGGATGGTTGCGATGATTGGAGAGATGGCTCTTCTTCGGTGTGTCTGAAGACTAGTCTTCATCGAAGTCCGGGTCGGTATCCACTTTTAACGAACTCAGAAGCCGAGGGAGAAGTTCGGAAGGTACTGCGTGAGTGCCACCGCCACCACCGCCAGTGCGAAGAGAATCGTCATGTTCAGGGTGTTCTTCGCCGTAAAGTCTGTGGCCCTGGTCATCGTGAAGGCTATGGCGCCTGCTGCGACCACGGTGACGATGTCCACCGTGGCGTTCACTATGGCAAGCGAAGCCGTCCCGCCCCCGAAGAAGCCGGCACTGGACGCGCCGAAGCTCCCGATGACCCCGCTGATGACCTTCACCACGAGGGGGATGGCCACCGGGACGGCGTACCCGAGCATCCTGTAGAGCCCCACCGACGATGTGGCCTCCTTCTTCAGCCGGTTGTACCCGGAGATGAAGTTGTAGAGGTCCTCGATGTTCGCAGGCGTACCGCCCCACCTCTCGGTCCTCTGGTCGAGGATGAACACCGTCATCCTCCCAAGCCAGCTCCTCATGGCCACCTTCGCCTCCCCGAGCCTCACCCCGAGGCTCATCTGGGCCGCCATCCTCTCGAGTAGCGAGTCGAAGACAGGGTTGAACTTCGTCTTCGCCGCGGTCTCAAGCACCGCCTTCCTCATGTTGTATCCTATCTTCCTGTATTCCGCTATGCTCCTGAGGAAGTCCGGGAGAGCCGCCTCTGTCAGCCTAACCTCCCTGATCTGGGCTCTGACCGGAAGGCCGTACAGCGCAGCCCCGGCCGCTCCCGATACAGCCACCATCAGCCAAACCTGCCCGGTGAACGAAGAAACGAGCGCCCCTGCAGCCACCCCCACGAGCCCGAGCTTCGCGTCCCCTCCGAGGATGTCGTAGACTCTGGGCTGCACCGCTTTCACCATGAAATACATCAGCAGCGCTATGATTGGAAGGGCCGCCACGCTAACGTAGGAGATTATGGCGACCAGGTCGGGGGGCATGGTGATCGCCCCGACGACCAGCAGGAGAGGGAGGAGGACGAAGACTATGATCAGCATCTCCCCGATGGTCCCGACCTTCTCCGCGTAGCTCTGCCATCGGAACCTCATGGAGGCGAGGTATTCCCTCGTCCTGTCAGAGAGGTACAGGACCACGTCCCCGCCGGACTTCAGGACCCCCGTGTACCCGTAGAGGAAGTGCTTGAAGGAGTCGTCCGGGTGAGTGGATGCAAGGTCATCGAGAGCGCCGACCAAGTCCTTCCCGAATCCAATGCTCTTCTGCAGGAGCCTCGCTTCAACTTCCATCGCGGGAAGTATCTGCTTCCCCAGCGTCCCCCTGAACGCGTCGACGAGGGACCGCCCGGCCGATTGCATCACCGAAGAGAGCAGGGCGAAGAAGGGGAGCTCGTCCCTGACGTTCGTCTTCCTCTCGGACACCCTGTTCTTCGCACTCAGGGAAGGTGTGTAGAGGATTATCGCGGGCACCATCATCAGGGCAAGAAGCGTGGGACTGACTAGGACGGAAAGGACGAGCGAGAGCGGGACGAAGACAGCCGCCAGGGCCACGGAGTAGAACGAGTACCTGGCAGCGAAGGCGTAAGGGTCGAGCTGCATCCCGCCCTTGACGACGTCGCTCCTTATGCTCCGCTCCACCCTTTCGGCGAGCCTGTTCAGGAGGGGAATGCTCCTGGTGAGCCTGACAGCCCTGTCCTCTTTGACTTCACGAACGCCGGGATGGGCCTTTCGGAAGACATCCAAGACGTTGCTCACCCGAACCTTGCTCTCGAGGCTGACGTGGAACAAGCCGAGCAGGAGTGGAAAGGCGACTAGGATTATCGCCTCAGAGAGGACGAAACCGAGGACGAGTCCCTTGGAGAGCCCTGACAGGGGACTTGCGCTCTGAAGAGCCAAGAAAAGGACCAGTGAAGCCGCGACCCCAAGAATGATGAAGTAGAGCCTGCCCGCTGAAACCCTGGCCACGATGCGGAAGCCGGGCCTGCCTTAAAACCGACCAGAGGCTCTCCCGGCGTGAAGAGAACCCCGCTGGTCCTGGCCGCGATTTGCCTTCTCTTGGTACCATGCGCGCTTCCTGAAATTCAAACCGCACAGGCAACTCAACTCCCGGCGTCAGGCGCCCTTCTACCGCCGGTCTCGATTAGCCTCACCACGATACCGAGCCAACTGCCGCCGGGTGGGTCCGGGGTTGTCATAGTCCAGCTGGTAGACGTGAACGGAAACCCGTCCCCCGCGAGGCAGGTCATCACGGTCAGCCTCTACTCGTCAGATCTGGCGGTCGCGGAAGTTACACAACAGGTGGCTATTCCCTTCGGGAAGTCCCACGCGGAGGCGCAGGTGGAGACAGGGATTCAGGGGTCGGCGAAGCTGACAGCCACAGCTGACGGGTTCCTGTCCGGTTCTACCCAAGTCTCCACGCTGCTCTTCAATGACTTCGCCCTCCAACTTTACCCAATGAACAGCCAAGTCTCCCCTGGGGACACTCTCCATCTGCGAGTCGGACTGACTGCTTCAGGAATGCCCTTCGAAACCCCTACAGGAGTCCAAGTTTCCGTCGTAGCCTCCCTTCAGGGCGTCCCACAGCAAAGCGTGGGGGTGCAGCCAGGCGCCTCAGATGCCTACTTCAGCATCCCCGTGCCGTCGAACCTTTCCCTCGCGGCGCCATTTCTGATGATCACTGCGGCCGCCTCTGGCTTCACGTCGGCGACAGCGGCCGTCGCCCTGTCGCCACAGGGGGCCAACCCTCAGGAGGTGATGGTGGGCCCACCTGGTGCCAACATTACAGCTCGAAGCACCGAGTTCCTCTCTGTCTCGCTGTTCAATGACACCTTCGCCCCCGCCGAAGGGACGGTCACTCTCAGTCTCTTCTCGAGTAATTCAAGCGTCGTGGAACCCCTAAACAGTCAAGTCGTCATGAGCAGTGAAGACAGCGCGGTCTTCCCGGTTTACGCGAACGCCACTGGGACGGCACAGGTTACAGCGATGGCACCTGGTCTGGTCGTTCTTCCCCTTACGGTCAGGGTGGTCGGACCGCTCAAGCCGACCCTGAGGTTGTCGGTCCCTCCAGAGATGAGGGTCGGAGAGGGCTACAGCTTCTCCGTTGGGTTCTACCTTGGAACGCAGCCGGTGACCTACGGACCTGCCACCGTCTACATTTCGTCCTCGAATGCTGGCGTGACCGTGCCCTCCAGCGTTGAGGTCTCCACCCTCGGATTCGCCATCGGGACACTTACAGCAGGTAGCACGAGCACAGCGAACATCACAGCCGTCCTTGAGGGGGTGGGAGTCGCTACAGCAACGACCTCCTTCATCTCTGCACCCGTCATCGCTCCCGTGCAGTACACTGTGAGAGTGGTGTCGGATTCAGGGCCTCTAGCAGGGGTGCCGGTCAACTTCACCTACGGCGGAAGGACCGCCATGCTGGACTCGGACCAGTCAGGAGTCGCTGTCTTCGGGACTTTCAACGACTCTGCGACCGACATTTCTGTCCCGGAGCAGATCCAGCCGTCTGGACAGACGAGGTATGTCTTCGTCGGCTTGGGGAACTCGACGGAGCGTGCAATCAATGTCACCGCCTCGGCCCCAGTCAACTTCACGGCGAGTTATGCGACATACTACCAGTTTCGCGTGGTCAGCCAGATAGGAAACACTACGGGATCAGGCTGGTATCAGAGCGGAACGTCGGCCAGCTATTCCATCGACGAAACGTCTTCTGGGGGCCCGCTCATCTATCAGAGGTTCTCGGGATGGACAGGCAGCTTCTCCTCGGACCAGGCGAGCGGCTCGACGGTCATCACGTCTCCCGAGTTCATCACTGCCCAATGGAGCACA
>JAKAPN010000027.1 GCA_021822995.1 archaeon | reverse complement strand
GTATCTTGCTTCTCGCTTGGCTGACTTCTATGAAAGAGCAGGCAGGATGGAGGTCCTTGGCACTCCGTCCAGGACGGGCTCTATCACACTCATCGGCGCGGTCTCGCCAGCAGGTGGGGACTTCACGGAACCGGTCACTTCACAGACAATCCGGTTCGTGAAGAACTTCTGGGCCCTCGACGCGAGGCTCGCCTACTCCAGGCACTACCCATCGATCAACTGGATGAGCTCCTATTCTGGCTACATCGAGTCAGTGGCGAAGTGGTGGGCTGAAAGGGTCGACAAAGACTGGTTCGCGGTGCGGACAGAAGCCTATGGCATCCTGCAGAGAGAAGATGCTCTGAAGGAAATCGTCCGACTGCTCGGGCCAGAGGCGCTCCCGGACGAAGAAAAACTGATTCTGGATGTGGCCAGGATGATTCAGATTGGGTTCCTGCAGCAGAACGCCTACGACGACACCGATGCCTACTGCAGCCCCCAGAAGCAGTTCATGATGATGAAGATGTTCGTCCAGTACCACCAGGAGGCGCTAAAGTCGCTTAGGAATGGTGTTCCCCTCGCCAAGATCAGGGGAATGCAGGTGGTGGCGCCGATGCTCAGGGCCAAGTTCGCGATAAAGAGCGAGGACCTGGGGAAGCTGGAGGCGCTCTCCAAGCTGATGTTCGACGAGTTCTCTTCGCTTTCGGGAGTGCAGGAGGTACGGGCTTGAGCAAGTCATCGTCGGGGGTCGAGTACAGCAAGGTAGCCGAAATCAGGGGTCCGCTCCTCGTTGTCGATGGAGTTGACAGAGCCGCATTCGACGAGTTGGTGGAGATCGAAGATAACTCAGGGAACCGCAGGCTCGCCAGGGTCCTAGAGACAGGCTTCGGGAGGGCGGTGGTCCAGGTCTTCGAAGGGACGTCCGGCCTGTCAGTCAGCGGGACCAGGGCTCGATTCCTCGGCAAGACCATGCAGCTGCCGGTCTCTGACCAGCTCCTAGGGAGAGTGTTCGACGGCCTCGGCAGACCGCAGGACGGCCTCCCAGAACCCGTGGCGAAGACATTCCTCGATGTGAACGGCGCTCCAATCAACCCAGAACGTAGGGAGTATCCGACCGACCTCATCCAGACTGGGGTCTCTGTCATCGACGGCATGCTCACGCTCGTAAGAGGGCAGAAGCTCCCCATCTTCTCAGGAGCAGGAATGCCCCACAACATGCTTGCAGCCCAGATCGCAAGACAGGCCACAGTGGTGGGTGAAGGGGAGGAGTTCGCCGTCGTCTTCGCGGCGGTCGGCGTTTCACACAGCGAAGCTTCGTTCTTCCAGAGAACCCTGGCCGAGTCTGGTGCGATCAGAAGGAGCATCCTTTACCTGAACCTTGCCGACGACCCTGCTATCGAAAGAATCATCACTCCGAGGGTGGCTCTAACAGCAGCCGAGTACCTCGCATTCGAGCTGGGCATGCACGTTCTCGTGATTATCACCGACATCACAAACTACGCCGAAGCGCTCAGAGAGATATCGGCGGCAAGAGAAGAGGTCCCCGGACGGAAGGGGTTTCCGGGATACCTGTACACCGACCTTGCTACCAATTACGAAAGGGCGGGGAGGATCAAGGGCAAGAAGGGGAGCATCACCCAGATGCCGATACTTTCCATGCCGAGCGATGACGTCACTCATCCTATCCCTGACCTCACCGGCTACATCACCGAAGGCCAGATCTTCCTCGGGAGGGAGCTGTTCAGAAAAGGAATCTATCCTCCAGTCTATGTCCTCTCGAGTCTTAGCAGGCTCATGGGTCCCGCGCTTGGATACGTGATCAAACAGGGGAAGGCCCGTCCGGATCACCACCAGGTAGGGAATCAGCTCTACAACGCATATGCAAGGGCGGTCGAGCTCAGGGCGCTCGCAGAGATTGTCGGAAAGTCGGGTCTTACTGGTTCGGACCTCAGGTACCTGCAGTTCGGGGACGAATTCGAGCAGAAGTTCCTCAACCAAGGATACGACGAGAACAGGACCTTCGAGGACACCCACCGCATCGCTTGGGAGACCCTCTCCATCCTCCCCGAAAGCGAGTTGACGAACATCAAAGAGGAGTTCATCAAGCAGAACTACGTCAGCGGTAGATCGGCGGGGTAGAAGATGTCCGTAGCATCCGGCGGCGGAGTCCTCCCTACCAAAATCGAGCTAATCGGTACCCGCAGGCGACTCCAGACCGCAGTCAGAGTCAAGAAGGTCCTCGACGACAAACGGGACGTCCTGCTCAAGCGCCTCGACGAGATGATTGAGCGGGCGACGACCGCGCGAGACGAGATTTCCCAGCCGCTATCAGACGCCTATCGGGCACTATACGACGCGTATCTCAAGCTGGGCCCGCTGCGGCTTGAAGGGACTGCGGCAAACACCCCTCCGATGGTCGAGGCCGAGGTCAGCATAAGGCGAATCGTGGACGTCGACATACCATCGATCAAGCTAGCGGAGAAGGAGGTGGGAATGACGTATGGGTTTGCAGACTCGAACGTTGCGGTCGACAGGGCATCGAGACAGATGAGAAAGGCGCTCCCTTCCATCTTCCGGGCAGCTGAATACGAGAACGCAATCTTCAGGCTGGCGAAGGAGCTCGAGAAGACACAGAGGCTCCTTAACGCGCTCGAGTACATGATTATCCCGAGGTACGAACGTTCAATCCGGTACATCCAGGCCACCCTAGAGGAGAGGGAGAGGGAGGAGTTCTCGAGGCTAAAGCATGTTAAGAAGGTGCTCGAGAGGAAGGCCGCCCATTGAGCGACGATTTGGTCGAGGAGCCGTTCAAGTCCGCCGCGAAGCGGGTCTCCGACGCATATGACAAGGCGACCGAAGAACTGAAGTCCAAGGTCGAGAAGGCGAAGGCCGAAGCGCTGAAGAAGATCAGCCAGTAGCCGGGCCAGCCTGAGCCACGACCGCTTTGATCACACGGAAGATCGCCACCATGCCGATTACGAATCCACCCGTCGAGAAGGCTATCGCCAGGATACTCGGCGAGAATCCGACCTCGCCCCCCACATAGAAGCCAAGGAGCGCCCCCCCTAGGACCAAGGGGGTCATGACGAACGCGGTAACCACTATCACCGTCAGCAGAGCCCTCGTCCCCTTCTTCAACAAGGCTGCGGTGGTTCCGGGCGATGTAAAATCATTGTGGGGCCGGACCTAACCCGGCCCCGCCGGAGCTACTCGCACTTTGAGTAGCCACAGGTGTTGCAGTGGTAACACCCATTCTCAAAGACCAGGGTGTTTTCATGGCAGTCGGGGCACGACCCTCCTTCCGACGGCTTCTTCGTCTGGACGGGGTTGGACGACTCCTTCACCACGTGGTTCAGGGTCAGCAGTTCCAAGGCCTTTGCGATAGCGTCGGGGATGGACTGGAGTTGGGTCCCTTCGTCCCACGAGACGTACTTCCCCTTTATTCCCTTCAGGGTGGAGGTGACGTTCTTGATATCGCCTCCGTGCTGGAGATACAGGCTGATGAGCCTCCCGAGAGCGGCGGCGTCCGCGTTCTCATCCGCCCCAGACTTGCCTAGGGTGACGAATACCTCCTTGATCTCCCCGCCTACGAGGTTGGCCGTGAGGTAGATGCTCCCTTGAGGAAGCTTCAGCTTCAGTGTCCTTCCCTCCATCACCTTGGGCCTTTCGAACGACGCCGCAGTCTTTGGCGCCTCTGCCTTCTTCCCCACCTTCTCCGTCTCGAGGATCCCTTCCCTGCTCCCTTCTCTGTAGACCGTGATGCCTTTGCAACCCAATCTCCAAGCGAGCAGGTAGATCTTCTCCACTTCCTCCGGGGTGATGTCCTCCGGCAGGTTGACGGTGCTTGAAATGGCCGTGTCGATGTGTTTCTGGATGGTCGCCTGCATCTTCACCCTCATCTCGGGTTCTATCTGGTGGGCGGTGACGAAGTAGTTCGGCATCTGGCCCTCATCTCGGGCCCCGGTGGTGGCCATGTACTCCTTCACCAGCGGGTGGAACACCTTGAACTCCCCCTCACTGAGCGACTTGCTCCTCCGCGTGTAGAAGAGCGCGAAGACAGGCTCGACTCCGCTACTGGTTCCAGCGAGTATGGAGCCAGACCCCACGGGTGGAATCGTGGTTACCGCCGCATTCCTGATCCCCTGAGCTCTGATCTTTCCCTTGACTTTCTCGTCCAGCCTGGAGATGAAGGGTTGGGCAAGGTGCTTGTCGGCATCGAAAGCCGGGAAGCTTCCTTTCTCCTTGGCGAGGTCCGTCGAGTAGTCGTAGAAGACGTTCTTGATCCTCTCAAAAAGATGGTCCACGAACTCTATGGTCGACTCGTCGTCGTATTTCAGGCCCAGCTTGATCAGCATGTCCCCAAGCCCTGTGATGCCTACCCCTATCCTCCTGCTCCAGAGCGACGCATCCTTCTGCTGGTTGAGCGGGTGCCTCTCAGCGTTGTAGTCGAGGACGTTGTCAAGGAACCTGACGCCGTACTGGGCGGCCCTGGTGAGTTGATCCCAGTCAATGCTTGCCGTCTCGGTGAACGGGTCCTTCACGAACGCGCTCAGATTCACTGACCCCAGGCAACAGCAGCCGTAGCTTTCGAGCGTCTGCTCGCTGCATGGATTTACCCCCTGGACCTCCATCCCGTTGTACTCTGTCGTTGACTCGCGCTTGATGGCGTCCCAGAAGAGCACGCCGGGCTCGGCTGACTGCCACGCGCCTTTGATGAGCGACTTCCACACTTCACGCGCCCTGACCGTACGGTTGACCTCCACCTTTTCGTTCTTGAAGTGCAGCTGGAAGTCCCCGTCTGTCTCCACGGCTCTCATGAAGTCATCGCTTATCTTTACCGAGACGTTAGCGTAGTTGACCTTCCTCAGGTCTCTCTTGACACTGATGAAGTCCATCACGTCTGGATGGTCGACCCTGATGGTGATCATGAGAGCGCCGCGTCTCCCCGCCTGGCCTATGGTGCCCGTGGTAGTCGAAAGGAGCTCCATGAAAGAGACCGAACCTGAGCTGTAGATGGCAGAGTTGTTTACAGGCGCGCCCCTCGGCCGCAGCACTGAGATGTCGGTGCCTACCCCTCCGCCGAAGCTGTATGTCCGTGCGGCCTCCTTGCACCAGTCGAATATCGCTTCTATGGAGTCCTCCCGTATCTTGAAGAAGTAACAATTCAGCAGCGTCGACTTCCTCGTCTGCCCCGCACCAAAAAGAATCCTACCTCCGGGTACGAACCTGTAATTCTCAAGAAGCCAGTAGAATTTCGTGGCCCACTCCTTCCTCCTTTCATCGTCCTTCTCCGGCGAAGCGAGCTCTCTAGCCACCCTGCGCCACATGTCCGACGGGACTTTCTCCACCTGTCTGCCCTCTGGGTCCCTCAGCGCATACTTCTCGTAGAAGACTCGGGCGCGCAACTCATCTCCTCCGAATGCGCTCAGCGTCTCGGTCGGGAGTCTGACCTCCCCCCTTCCCTCTCCTACATCCGGAGAGTCGTGTGGTTGTTGAACGATTGACGTCATAACCTTAGCGTCGACCCTATTGCTTGCGGTATATATTTCGACCTCGGCTAACTCTTAGTTGACCACCAAAGCAAGCCCTCGATCAATCGGGCGGCGACATGAAGCGCTAACATGTTAACTCGTTTTGACAAAAAGTAAACTGGGTTCGCAGGCATCAAGCCGCTGTCGAATACTGCGTCATGGCTACAGACTTGCACCTCGGGCACCTGGCTGCATTCTGCGGGAGCTTGGCGCCGCAGTTCCTGCAGACTGAGATCGTCCTGTCCACCTTGAAGTAAGGAAGCTTGGGCGTGGCGTTGAGAATCAGGTTGTAGATTCCCCTGACCTCATCGCCCGCGCCGTCGAGGGTCACGGAGACCCCACCACGGAGCCCCGTAGACAGCTTCGTGATGTAGTCGATCTTGTCGGGCATCTCCAGGTCTGCCAGCTGCAGCCTTGGGGCCTGAGTGTATGCCCCTCTCATGAGGGGCTGCAGGTTCGCCTTCCCATACTTCTCAGAGTCGAGGTTCGCCAGCCTAAGCGCGCCGTCAAGGTCAAGCATCGCTACGCCTAGCCTGTCTATCTTGGTGGACTTGTCATCCGCCACCTGGGTCGCGGTGCCGATAATCTTGTCTGCCAGCTCGAAGCGAGAAGCTGTTGTAGGGTCCCTGATCAGACTCGCCAAGGTCTCGTCGAGTCCCACCAAATTCATGATCAGAGGCATCGTGTCTGAGGTCACAGCGTCAGAGCCTGAGGCAAGAGAGGGGAGAAGCCCCCGTTTCAGGGTCCTTTCTATGAGCCTCCTCCTGGTCGAAAGTGCGTCGGCGGCCACCCCAATGAGAAGGGCAAGCTTGGCCCTGAAATACGTCTCATCCTGGTTCGAGTCATAAGCGAGCCTAGGCAGGTTGAGGCTCAGGCCATGGAGCACGCTTATGTTGTCACCTTGCGCCTCTGCCGCCAGGACGTTGGCGTTGACGCCAAGGAAGCTCCTCCGCTGGTCAGATGAGAAGAATGCGACCCTCCCTCCATTGAAGATGATGGAAGCGGCATCCTTCAGCGTCTTCGTGTCATCCACGCGGCTCGGCTTTGCCAGAAGTATCCTGATGTCTGGTCTAGGCGTCTCTTCTACGTAGCTCCGGTAGGCCCCCAAGGCGGCGTCAAGCGCCTTGTCCATGACTTCCCGGGCCACATCGTCGTGCTTGTACGGATTCAGATCTATGCTGATGGCCGGCCCGACTGCACCAGCCACTGGCGATCCCATGACTTCGAAGAACCTCAGCAGCAGCGTTTCCAGTTCCCGCTTGCCCCTTGACTTGCAGAACGGGCCGATATACTGGAGGAAGTTACGGAAGGCCACCTCGTCGGAGGTCTCGCGGGTGAGCATCGACGCCATATTGACGACTATGTTCAGGGCCCTCTCGGCGCTCTCTGGAGTAGGAATCATCGAGGTGTTGAGGATCTTCCCCTTCGGGTTGATTCCCGCACTCTTCATAGAGAGCAGGTCGACGAAAACCGTGTCAGGAGTCAGGCCCCACGAGCCCGCATTCGTGATGTGGATGTCGCCAGAGAGGTGCGCGTCTGCTACGTCTCTGGGGAGTTGCTCCAGGAGCAGGTATTCCGAAAAGACCTGCTTCCCCGTCTGGTGAATGAGCGACTCCACGTTTCCGCCTTCGTCTCCAGCCCTCCCGAGGAGCTGGGTCACATCATAGATTGGCATGCCGAGCCTCGTCAACTTGTGCCTGTATTCCTCCATGCTGTGTTCAACAAGCAACGCGTTCACGATCTCTCTGATGAGAGGGGCGGTGAGATACTGTGTCTGGAACTTGTAGAGCCTCGACTCGGTCTCACTTGTGATCTTCTGAGCCAGTTCCACGGGCATTCCCGCCTCCTTTACGAGGGACTGGAGTATCTTGTTGGCGTTGAACTCCTCCATCGTCTGGTGTGACGTCCTGACGTAGAGCTTCCCACTTTCAACGAGAGACTGTTCCTCAATCTGCCTAGTAAGATTCAGGACAAGCCTTCCTAGGTTGGTGACCGTGTACTTCCTTTCTTGCCTGTTGAGCTGTATCAGAAGCTGCTTGACGAGCTTCCTGAGGTGGTAGGCGAACTTCCCCGACTCCTTCTTCGACTTGAACCCTGCGAGGGTCTTGAGCGCGCTGTAGGTAAGGGGGCCCTTGATGTTCAGTATCCTAAGTATCTCCAGCCTCTGCGGCGAGGCAATAACGCTGTAAATCGTCTTGACCCTTCTAGGAGCGGCCTGCAAAGCGGCGTAGACTCCAGGTCAAAACTATTTAATGATATGACTACTCGATTTCAGCAAGGGTGCGGATGCCCGGAAACACCCAGATCCGGCGGCACCGCAAGAGTATCGGAGTCCCCCTAACTGTGAACTCGAAGGAAAGTGGGGCCGCCCGGATTTGAACCGGGGATCTCAAGCGCTCTTCGCCAGACGGGCTCCCAAGGCTTGAAGCCTAGACCAGACTAGCCGACGACCCCTGTTTCGCGGTCATATCGCGAGTTAGTTATGGATTCTGTGGCCAAGAGGGCCTCCCCCTTGAGACGAAGGGACTCCCACGTACATAGTATCTCCACGGCCTCGACCGTGCTTCTGCCACGCCTACCCGGGCGGTCGCCCTGACCGGGCCCACGGCCTTCCCACGCTCGAAATACAGCCTATCTGAATTCACCAAGTCCTCTCCATTGAAAGCGCCGTCCACTGCGAAAGCCTTGGCCAGGTTGCCCGGTCCCGACGCAAGCCTGCGAATGTCATCGACACCCCGATTCTCAGACATCACGTCTATCCCATCCACGGGCTGGACCGCCCTCAACAGAACTGCTCCCGGAGAACCAACTGCTTCTGTGGACACGTTCAAACAGTAGTGCACCCCCATGGTGAAATACACATAGGCGAACCCAGGTGGCCCGAACATGACTATGTTCCTGTGGGTCACCCCTCGGTGGGCGTGACTGGCCGGGTCTCTTGGTCCCCTGTATGCCTCTGTCTCTACCACTATTCCAGTGACTCTCCGCTCCCCAACGACCCGCACCAGGCTGCTTCCCACCAATTCCCTGGCTACGTCAGGCGTGTATCTTTCGAAGAAGGAGCGCTTCAGCCGCCCATTTCCGGCCAAGTCGCGCAACATTTCAAGAACCGCGCTCCCGTTAATTAACCCGGCCTGACCTCGATTCGACTGTGAGGCTTTTCGCCGACCTTCAACTCCATTCGAAATATGCGATGGCGACGAGCAAGAACATGGACCTGGAGCACCTGGCCGAGGGCGCGAGGGCCAAGGGCCTCAACCTGTTGGGCACCGGCGACTTCACCCACCCAAAATGGCTCTCCGAACTGAATGCCAAGCTGATTCCCATCGAAGGCACGGGGCTCTTTTCCTACAACGGGATGACTTGGATGCTCTCAGGCGAAGTCTCTACAATCTACGAGCAGGGAGGCAAGACGAGGAAGGTGCACCACCTGCTCTACGCGTCAGACTTGGAAACGGTCACCCAGGCAAACGAGTTCCTTTCCAGGTTCGCGGATCTTTCATCGGACGGGCGGCCCATATTGACCGGAATCGATTCGCCGGGGCTGGTTG
>JAKAPN010000026.1 GCA_021822995.1 archaeon | reverse complement strand
GCGGTCATAGGAGCCCGCGCGGTGATCAAGGCAGGGGTCAGAGTGGGAAAAAGAGCGGTCGTAGCGATGGGAGCGGTGGTCACGAAAGACGTCCCTGCCGGGAAGGTCGTCATGGGAGTCCCGGCAAAGGTGGCATATACCAGGAAAGAGTTCGACGCTAAGATGAAAGAGTGGGAGAACTCCCGATCTTGGAGCGCACGTACAGATTTGTGAGCTCGTCCAGCACGAAGAACCAGACGGCACCTAGCGCCACGATGAGGAACACCTTCAGCAGCGCCAGCGAGGTGTAGTCGGTAATGCTGTGGGGTATGGGACCGAGCGGGACCACCAATATGAAGAAGGCATAGGTTTCTACTATTATCAGCAGGAATGCGACCAGTTCGATAAAGAACAGGGGGAGGAGCTTCAAGCTAGTACACCCAAGTCAGGACCGATATTCCGATGGAGAAGGCGCAGGCGACGGCCGTCAGGGCGACTATGCTCCTCACAAGGTCCCTTTCTGAAAGGGGCGAGGCCAGGAGCACCAAGCGCACCAGGGTGTTGGGAGCGTCCTTCTCGGTAGACGCGTGAAGGAGACCGTCGCTCCCGATGAAAGTCGGCCTAGAGCGCATCTTCCGGCGCTCGACGAACCCTCTGACGCTCGAAAGGGTATAGAACGAGTTCAGTATCGCGGGGACGATCGCGATTATCGCCGCAACTTCGACGCCCCCGGTTATGGCGAGCCCCGCGAACATGGCTCCGAACATCAGGCTCCCGCTGTCCCCGTCGAACGCCCTTGCGGGATATCTGTTGTAGACCAGGAACGCCATAGACACAGCTACCAGCGGGAGAACCGAGGCCACCCTGGCGGTCGAGAACCCGGCCGAGAAAGCCTGGTGCAAGATGACCCCAGCGAGAAGAGCCAGCGAAGTGAGGAGAGAGAACCAGGATATCTCCCCGTTGAAGGCGTCCATCATGTTGAACGCGTTGGCGACGACAGGGAAGGCGACAACGGCGAGTGCGGTGTAGATTATGAAGTGCGGACTCGTGTCGCCCAACAGCGGGAATGTGAGGTCCGGACGGTAGAGGTTCTGCACGTAACCGCCCATTCCGACGAAGGCCAGGCCTGCCAGGAGCAGTAACAGAGGCTTCGTCTTCCCACCCAGCACGTAGAGGTCGTCAGCGAGCCCCACGGCAAAAGCCACGCCGGCGCCGAGTCCGACGGCGACAGGGATCAACGAGTGGAAGAACCACCCGGCCACGAGCTCGCCTGTGAGAGCGGCGACGAAAAGCAGCGGCCCGGCCGGCTCGGGTACCTTGACCGGAGGGGTCTTGTGCATGTCGTCTGAAACCTTGCCGACCCTCCTGAGGTACTTCAGATACGGAGGCATCAGGAGCAGCATCAGAGCCATGGGGACGGCAAATGTGATGAAGAGCGACACTCCTTCGGCGAGGCCGGAAGCCAACGTTCCTTCAGCCGATTCCTTTCTGATTAAACGGTTTCCAGCGTGGTTTACGCCGCTTCAATGTTAAATAATGCCACCGGATGACCAGCACTCACATGAACGTACGCGATCTGCGGGACGGCATGAGAAGGGTGGACGCCGAAGGCGAGATTGCTGAGATGCAGGAACCCAGGACGGTCAACCTCAGGACTGGAGGGGAGGCGAAGGTGGCCGATTGCCAGTTGAAGGATGACAGTGGACAGATCAAGCTCTCGCTCTGGGACGACCAGATCGACCAAGTCAAAGTCGGGTCGAAAGTCAGGGTCACCAACGGGTACACCAACAGCTTCCGCGGCGAGCTGCGGCTCAACGTGGGGAAGTACGGTAAACTCGAAGTCCTAGAAGCCTAAACGTTCTAAACCCGGCTCGAGCCAGATCCCTGCTGAACCAAGTTGGGGACGGGCGGCAAGATACTAAGGAAGCTCAGGGCCAGGGTGGAAGACGAACCGACCGGGTTCGTCTGGGTGGAGGACCATTCCCTTGCTGGCACTGGCTATCCGGCTTCGAGGTCTCAGGTGGTGTGGCTCAAGGAGAATGGGATTGGAAGCATACTGAGCCTGACGGAAGAACCTCTGCCAAGCGCTTGGTCAGATGGTCTCGAACTGAACATGGAACACGTCCCCATGCGGGACCACGGAGTGCCCCCCCTAGATTCGATTGACAGAGGAGTCCGATTCATCGAAGAACAGGTCAAGGCGGGAAGAGCTGTCGCGGTGCACTGCCTCGCAGGGGAAGGAAGGACCGGTTGCGTGCTATCTGCGTATCTGATCAGAACCAAGGGACTGAGCGCGGCAGAGGCGATGGCGAATCTGAGGTCGCTGAAGCCCGGGTTCGTCGAACGGAATCAGGAAGACGCGGTACGCGATTTCGCCCGCCGGGACCATGCGCGAGCGGGAAGCTAGACTGGAGCCGGGGGGCCGACGAGAGGTTTCCCGGTACCAGCCGACCGTCTCGTTAGAAGGTAGGAAACGGCCACGAGTATCGTGACAGCGGTGACCGCCGCAATGCTGTAGGGAAACTCGGGTACGCCATTCCCCGCGCTAGCGGCCGACGATGCCGAAGGAGCGGCGGTGGACGTAGTCTGGGCTGCCGTCGTGGTCGTCGTAGAAGCCGTCACGGCCGTAGTGGCGGCTGTAGTGGTCGATGAGGCAGCCGTAGTAGCTGTTGCAGTAGTTGCTGTGGTCACTGCGTTCGTCGTGGTTGTAGTAGCAGCTGTCGTCGTGGTGGTTGATGCTTGCCCGGAGCTCAGCACGATCACGGTCCCTTTCATGTATGTGTGGATGCTACAATGGTAGCCGAAGGTGCCGGGAGTGGTAAAAGCGTGAGTGAAAGACTGCCCAGTGGTCAGGGTGGCAGAGCCCCATGTCCCGTCGTCTGAAGTCACAGTGTGTGGGACCCCGGTCTGCTGGTTCGTCCACGTCACAGTGTTGTTCGCCCCTATTACCACCGTGATGCTGGCGGGGTTGAAAGAATAGCTGTTGATCACTACATTGACCGTGGTTTGCGCGACCGACGCAGGGGCGAGGGTCACCAGAAGGCTGGCCGTGAACACAGTAAAGACGAGGGCAGCAAGGGACACACTAGCCATCCTGGAGTCCGGCATCAGTTTTTCTTCCTCGAGGGCTCGCCAATAAAGTCTTCAACTATGCCCTCTTCTGTGCATACCCCATCCGGAGGCGAATCCCTTATGTCCTGAAGCAAGGGAATAGCCGTCGGCTTGGCAGGGAAGGTGGTTGTGATCACCGGCGCCAGCAGCGGCATCGGCGCGGCGCTTGCGCGTCAACTCGGCGGAAGAGGAGAACACGTAGTCCTGGGAGCGCGGAGAAAGGAACTCCTCATGCGAGTGGTTGCCGAGTCTGCGCCGGATGCCCTTGGGGTAGTCGCAGACGTCACTAAGCGTGCCGATGTGGATCGGATCAGAGACGAGGCGCTGGCCAGGTTCGGACAGGTCGATGTCTGGGTCAACAACGCTGGGCGGGGCATCACGAAGACGGTGGAGACCCTCACTGAGGATGACGCGAGGATGATCTTCGACACGGTGGTGATGTCAGTGGTCTACGGGGCCCAGTCGATTTTACCCCACTTCAAAGAGCGAAAGAAGGGGCACATCGTAAACGTGTCGTCCTTCCTCGGCAGGGTACCTCTGCTCCCCTACCGCTCCATCTACAGTGCGTCTAAGAGCGCCGTGAACGTCCTCAGCTCAAACCTCAGGATGGACCTCAGAGCCAATTATCCGGATATCCACGTCTCTGTGGTGATGCCAGGAATCGTCGACACCCCGTACCACGACGTGGCGGGACCGGGGCTCAAGGTGAGGGCGGGAGGGTATCTCGGGCCGACCCGCGTGGAGTCGGCTGAAGAAGTCGCTTCCAAGATTGCCGGAGTGATCTACCGTCCGGCGGCGGAGACCTATACCAACCCGTCTTCTGCGGAGCTCGTGGCGGCGTATTACAGAGACGTAGGCGCGTTTGAGGAAGACTTGGACAGGCGGCGGCGATCTACCGAGAGTGCTTCCCAAGGAAGCGCAAGACCCGTTTCATGAACGCGGGTCTCTCCTCCCAGAAGGCAAGGTGCGAGCTGTTTGGGAAGACCGTCAACTCCGACCCCTTGATGTGGCTGTGAATCTCCCGGGCGACCGCGGGCGACACCTCGTCGTACCTCCCGCCGAGCACCAAGGTCGGGATATGGATTTCACCCAGTCGTTCCGTCACGTCCCAGTACCTGATGTTGCCTATGATGGTGAACTCGTTGGGGCCGTTCATGGTGCCGTACACCGGCTTGCTGATGTGGTCCAAGGAGTAAGCGACATCGGGGGGCCACACGTCCAGCCTGCAGAGGAACTTTTTGTAGAAGACCATGACCGCCTTCTGGTAGACGGGGTCTTCGTACTTCCCCGCAGCCTCGTACTTCGCCATAACTTCCTGAACGCGCGCCGGAAGCGTCCTCTTCATCCGCTGCATCTCTCTGACCGTCAGAGGGACGCTGTGTAGACCACCGACGGTCGTCATCGTCTTCATGTTCCTCTGATACTTCAAGGCATAGGCGATCGCCAACATGCCTCCCCAGCTGGAGCCAATCACGTGAAGGTCCTCTAGTTTCATCTCCTTTCGGAACGAGTCGACCTCCTCGACGTAGTGCTCGGGGACGAACATGCTTGGGTCCTTCGGCATCTCGGAGCGGCCGCACCCCAGCTGGTCGTAAAGGGTCACGCGGTAGCCGTGATCTGCCAAGTCGAAGAGAGGAGAGAGATAGTCGTGCGTCGCGCCGGGTCCACCGTGCAACCCCAGGACATCGCCGAGGCGAGGCTCGCCGAGCTGACGGTAGAAGATGTCATACCCAAGAACGGACGCGTATCCTTCCGCGGGGCGCACGTCTCGTGGGACCACCGATGGCGGCATTAAAGAATGCGGGGGGAGGGATTCGAACCCTCGAACCCCTAAGGGATGGGAGCCTCAGTCCCACGCCGTTGACCATGCTGGGCGACCCCCGCACTTGGAGACAGGCCGCCCGCGGGAATTCTAAAAGGGTTGTCAGTCAGACATGCCACCGGCAGGTCTCCGCGGCGGCTCGGGAACGGGCCGACCATCGCTGGGGGCAGGGGATTCGCTTTCTGGCTCGTTTTGCTGGCGTAGCATGAAGCCACGTCCAGGCCTGGTGGATATGAGCCGGTACCCGGCAAACTTCATTCGTGCCCAACTCATGCTTTAAAGAGAATCAAGTTGCCCGTGTGGCTGAGCCAGCGTAGCTCAGCCTGGTAGAGCACTCCAATTGGGCTCAGACGCCTCGTAAGCGTGGGGTCGCGAGATCGATGCTCGCCGCTGGCTCTTACAATGATGCTTAGGCCGTGCCGAACGACAGCCCCAGCTCTCTCAGCCACTTCCGGTACGCCACTGCGATCCTGTCAGACCTGAGGTGCAGCTCCGCTTGCAGGTCGAGCGGCAGCCTCTCAGGACGCTGTGATTCGACGACCGGGATGTCCTGTCCGGTTATCTCGTCTTGGCGCGACACGATGTCTGCCTCTGGGACGTCGCGGGCGTAGTTCATGGCGATCCAGAACCAAGCGACAGATTCGAATTCATCCAGAGGACAGACGGTAGCGAATATCGAGAACGTCCCCTCGGTCGTCCCCTTTGACAGGTACATGGTGAGCGGCCTTGGCACCTTGTAAGTGTAGTTGACATCCTTGCCCACCCCTGTCCCGTCGGGATCGGGCTGCCAGATCCTTACGTTGCTGGCCACTATCCCCTCTTCGGTCTGCCGGACCTGGTAGTCCTGGATCTCGGCATGTGCCCTCTCCCCAAGGATACCTTCGTGGACGAAGGGGAGGTGGGCCACGTCGAGGAAGTTTTCTACCGCCCTGGGTCCGCTCGCCTTGTAGTGGTATGGCCCGCAGGCGACCTTCCTGAACGACCCGTCATGCCACTCACCGAAGTCAGGGACGTCCCTGACAGGGTTGCCCAGGCTTGCCCAGACGAGACCGTATTCCTCTTTGCAGCGGTAGGCGGTGACCTTCGCCTTCGAAGGCGGGCTCTGTTCAGGGTGGGCTGGAATCTTGACGCAGTTTCCTTCGCCGTCGTAGGTCCATCCATGATAAGCGCACTCGAGGAGGCCGTCCTGGACGCTCCCCAGGGTCAGCTTCGTACCACGGTGGACGCACAGGTCCTGCCACACTTTGACCTCGCCATGCGCCCTCCAGACCACCAGGTCTTCCCCGAGTAGCCTGGCTGGGGTGATGGACCCTTCTGGGACATCCGTGGACCTGGCGACTGGGTGCCAGTCGTCGAGCAGGACTGGGTCCTGAATCATGATGCAGCGAGTCTATTCAGGCGGGAGTTCCTTGTAGTTGAGGGAGATGTCCATCCCCCTCTTCTTGTGGTACCACCTTGACGCCTGGTAGATCACTGCGCCGGCGACGAGGGTGCCGATGCTGTAGGCGTAAGTGACGTTGTTGAGCCCGGTGAAGCCGGGGTTAGAGAGGAACTGGTATGCGACGAACCCGAAGACCAGGATGTTGAGCAGTCCGGCCAGGGCGAGGATCACCTTCGAGGGCCCGGACTCTTTACGGAAGGCATGGGCCATGGCGGCCAGCCCGACGAACATGAAGTAGATCATCGAAGCGATGATCGCGCCAAAGATGCCCGAGATGCTCCCGAAGTAATAGGCCGTTATGCCGATCAAGCTCAGCGTTATGACCCATTCGATCAGCATGGCGATCAAGGGAGATCCGAACCTGGGACTGACATAAGATAGCCGGGACGGCAGGAACCTGTCCAGGGACTGCGCGAGAAGGTACCTGGAGAAGATGATGACGGCGTACGCGATGACCGCGAACTGGAGCGCGACCCAGCCGAGCCCTATGATCCAGGCGACCCAGGCGTTGTTCGCAATCCCCATGGCAAGAGAGAAGAAGTTGGGGCCTATCACGGACTGATAGGCGTAGTCGTGGAACAGCCCGTTGATGAACGGAAGCCCCCCTACGGCATACAGGACGGCGAAGGTCGAGGTCGCGAAGATGAAGGTGATTATCGCCGAAGCCGGGACGTTCCATTTCAGCGCCCTGCCGCCCTTCATTTCAGAGGCCACAGCCGGGCCTGCGTTGAGCCAGGGATAGATGAAAGCGAACATGACGGGCATGATATAGAGCATGTTGCCGAAGTTCAAGTCGAAAGGCATCCCAGAAGGCTGGTACGTAGCTGCCACTGCGTTGTACGAGTTCGTACCGTTCAGCCCCAGGCAGTTGTAGCCGGCGTAGGCACCGGTGCAGTTGGCGTAGTTCACCATCGCGGAGTTCCCTCCGGCAAGGAGGACCGCCATGGCGATGACAAGCGTCAGCGCTCCGAACACGGCCAGAACGGTGACCAGCTTGTATCCCGCCTTCGGCTTCACTATGTTCAGGAGTATGACTAGGCTGAAGGCTACCCCTCCGACAGCGACCTGCCAGAAGCCTCCACTGAACAGGGCGACCCAGGATGTAGTTGGAAAGCCATAGGCGAATCCCATCTCGGCTCCCACGCCGCCTATCGAAAAGTCCAACAGTATTGCCACCAGGGCGATGAAGGCCAACGTCTCCATCGTGTATCCCCAGAATGACAGCGTGCTGCCGGCGAACCCGCCGAAGTTCCTGGAAAGCCAGACGTAGTCGCCTCCAGCCCTCGGATAGCGGCGTGACATCATCGTGTATACTATGATCTGCGGGATAGAGAGTGCGAAAGCGAGCATGGAGGCCACAACCAGGTTCAGACCGGCAACATTGACGAACAGGAGCGTCGCAACCGAGGACCCTGCTAGTGTGGTGAGCAGGGGACCCACCGACATGTTGCTGAAGTTCAGCGCGATGCTATCGAGGAAGGAGACGTTCTTCACTAGACCGGTGCTGTCCCTTGCGAAGACGGTAGGGCCTTTTTCGTCCGGAGAACCGCTCATCGAACAACGCAAAAAGGACAGGATATATAACCAGTCTTTAACATAAACGTCTAAACTTGTCGCGGGCTGCGAAAAATCAGTAGCCTATCTCTGAGCTTGGCCTCAGGTGTCGCATGGACTTCACCCTCCCGCATTTCTTGCACCTGTAGAGGCCCCTCCCTCTAGGGTTGTAGTCCCTCGTGTCTACCACGGTTTCATGCTCTGTTCTGGTGCCGCATTTCTCGCACCAACGATATTCCGCCAAGGCAATGCCTCTTGGCCCGGCCTCCGCAAAAACCTTTAGCCGCATCTCAGTGGTTTTGCTCTGATGGCCGGACTGGTCCTCGTGGGCATATTGGTCATGCTGGTGGGAGCGGTCGCGATGCTCGCCTCGGTCGCCCTCCATTGGAATGGTGCGGAAGGCGAGGTGAAGGGAGGAGGCGTGATCATGATAGGGCCGATTCCCCTGGTCTTCGGTTCTGATGCAAAGTGGGCCAGCGTTGCGATGATACTCGCCGTCATTTTGATTGCCGTTTCACTGCTCGTGCGGGTGGCATAGTTGACCCTACGGCTGGGCGACATAGGACTTCTCATCTTCATTGCGGGTTTCGGGATATTGGCGGCTGGGATCTCAGGTCAAGGCTCGGCCTCGTTCGGGGGCGTCGTGTTCATAGGGCCGTTTCCAATAGCGTTCGGTTCCGGTCCGGGTGGACCCGACCTGGCTCTCGCGTCGGCTTTGATGGGAGTGGCGATGCTGGTCTTGCTGCTGGTCTGGAGCGTGCGCCTGAGGAGCGGGAAACTGGGCTAGGGTCAAGAAAATATTAAATATGTACGAACGCGTCTCGTTCCAAGATGCAGCTCCAGCCACTCGTAATGTTCACGCCGCTCGCAAGGCAGAAGCTTGGCGAGGTCCTCGAACAGGAGAAGGCAGCAGGCTCTTTCCTGAAGATAGAGATGTACCAGGGTGGAGGGTGCGCCTGCAGCGGTGGCTACAGGTATGCTTTGAGCCTCGAGAAGGCGCCCGGCGAGATGGACGTCGTCGAAGACGTCAGCGGCCTCAAAGTGGTGGCTGCGAAGGCCGACGCAGAGATGCTCAGGGGATCGAAGATCGACTTCATCGATAGCTTGCAGAAGACCGGGTTTAAGATCGAGAATCCAAACATCCACGCCGAAGCCTGCGGCTGCGGCGGTCACTGAACCGCTTCGGAAAAGAGCTTAAGAGCAGACGGCTCACTCCAACCAACGTTGAAGTATGTGGAAGGCTCTAAGAGAGTCTTTCTGAACAACGGTACGCGTTTTC
>JAKAPN010000025.1 GCA_021822995.1 archaeon | reverse complement strand
CGATCTGGTGGAAATCTCCCAGAGGTTCCCCTCTGGATCTTCGAAGTACGCTATTCTTTGGCCCCACGGATAGGTCTTGGGCGGATTGACGAAGCGGACCCCTTTGTTGCTTAGTTCCACATATTCCTTGTCGACATCGTCAACGAAGACTGCAAAATAATCACGGTGTATGGTGTCTTCCTTCGGCCGTATGTGTTCATGAGAGATCATCTTGGCTGCTGAGTCTACGGCCAATATACCCAGACCTGCGCCCCCCTTCTTGTCAAACTCGAAGTACGCGAAGTCGTCCTGCTTATGTTTCAGGGTAAAGCCCATGGTATCACGGTAGAACGCGATGCACTTGTCGAAATCCTTCACGGAAAGGACATGAGCGTTAAGGTGGTCAATCATCTGGATCTGCTGTCAAGTTGCATCCCTTATAACAGATTGTTCAGCGAACGATCACGGACAAACACATTCGACGTAGCTACGTGAATTCGGGGCTCAGCTTGGATGAATTTCCGCATGCTGCTGATGTTGGCCAACTGCAGGCGGGAACCCCACGAAGAATGTCGACGTTGGAAGATACGAGTGCGCACATCGATGCCCGAATCGGGGGATGGGCAGGACATGAGCAGATGCGACTTGTGCTTTGACCCTCTGATCGAATTCAACGCGACAAGCATTGACCTGATTTGAGCCGCTGAGCCCCAAGCGTTCCAACCAGGTCATATTCCCATACACCTGACACTGTCGGCGCTCCCAGCACTCCCACTGCGTTGTTGGGTCCCTGTGCGCTACTGGATTCCAGGAGGGCAGGATGTCAGCAGCCCGCCCCTGACCGGTCAGCGGAGGACGCAGACGGCCGCAGTGTCCAATCTGCCAGACCGAACTTTGATAACTGCATCTCAACACCCTTGTTTGTCGTATTCGCAAAGTCATGCTTTGCCAACGCTTATCCCATTGAGCACCCTACATCCAGATGATTGAGGGTTCTGTTCCCCCTACGCCGTAGCGAAGGGAGATCGTCCGGGAGGAGCCGGGGTACCAACATGCTTGTTTCGCTTGTCTTTGCCGCCTTCCTGCTCGGATCGGTCTTGCTCATCCGTGCGCCTGCAGCGTCTGCGAGCACGACTGACGTAATATCTTTCCCGGGTCAGGCCGCCTGGATCGCAGTCGACTCCGCCACCGGGACAGTACTCGCCGTCGTCGTCTATCCGGGGAACAACTCAATCAACGGAATGAGCATCAACATGCTTGGCATGAACCCGCCATCCTACGGGGTCGCCTTCAACACCACCATCGTCTCAGGTCCGGACGCGTACTCCGACTACGGAGTGGGTGGACTCTCCCACCAATTCGCCGTCGACCCGTCGACCGGAGAAGCCTTCGTGGGAGTGCAACACTGCCCCACAAACAGCAACGCGCCTTGTTGGTGGGATCTGGTCGCAATCAACATCTCCACCGGTGCGGTGACCGCCACCATCCCCGTCGACGTGGGGTATTGGGTGACCGTGGACACCACGACTCACATGGTCTTCACTGCAGGCTCTTTCATCAACCAGGTAGCGGTCGTGAGTCAGGTAAGTGAGGCTTCAGATTCGGTGACCTCGACGCTCAACGCTAGCAGCCAAGTGGCGAACTTCATTGCCGACTCCGGAAACCAGCACGTATACGCTGAGGTCGGATACAACCTGCTAGTTCTCGGCGAGTCGCCCCTCTCCGTGGTCTACAACAGTACCGTCAACTACGGTGCCGACCTATGGGACCTGGCTGTTGATCCCTCCAACAATCTTTTGTATTTCGATTCCCCCAGTGGCCCTAGCCTTACCGTGGTCAGCGCGACATCCTATCAAGTGGTAGGCACGTCTGGGGACGCTTCTGATTTTATTGCGGTGAACCCGAGCACCCACGTGGTCTTCATGGCCACTGCAGGGGACAACGTCGTTTCGGCCCAGACTTTCGGAGGCGGGACCATGAACGTGGTGGAGAACCTCCCGATTCCGCCGACGACGGGTGGAGTGATTACGAATGACACAGGGAGCATCGCCGTGGACCCGACTAGGAACCTGGTCTACGTCATAACGCAGTCACAACCTTCAACCACAATCGGCATCGTCGATACTTCGACCGCTCTCCCCGAGTTCCCCCTTTCCGTTTCTGCAGTCTTGGTCGCTTCACTTGTCTTCGTTTCGTTGGCTGTCGCGGGGGCGCGCAGGCTCCAGAGAAAGGATTCGCAGGGACCCGACAAGCTGAAAGAGCTTGGAAAGGGCTGACCTGAGCCGCGGTCTTAGACGGCCGAAGGGCTTGAAGCCTCTAGTCGCCACTCTCTTCATCCCAGCAGCCACAGCTCTCCTTGGCGCCCTGGGCTTCCCGGGTGCGCTTTCGCTCTTCGAGGCCGCAGGGATTGCCGGCCCTAACCTGCTTCTCTACGCTGTCGGGATTCCTCTCCCATCCGTCTTTGCGGGGGGAGCGATACTCTGTTTCGGCCTATGGAAGGGGATGCGCTGGGCGAGGATTCTCCTCCTCACCGCGTCGTCCGCCGACATCGCGATATCCGGCTTGCTCTTGGCGAACGGAAGGTATGTTGTCGCTCCTGCACTGCTTGTGAACTTGGCGATCGGCATCTATCTCATCAGAAGGGGGCCTTCATCCTTCTTCCGCCCGCAGTCGCCTGGCCCGCATTCCAGAATGGAACCGGGCCCCCTCCGATACCTCTCGCTTCCAGTGATGTTCCTCCTCACTACCTCTGCCTTTTCGCCAGCGCTCCAGATTCCAATCGGCCAGGCGACAGGAGGAGTGGCTCCTGCGTTCGCGCCGGGGTACAGCGCGGTCAGGCTGGGACCGGTCACCCTCGCGTATCGCATGGTTGGCCTGATCCCTGAGCTCAGGCTCGAGCCGACGGTTTCAGTCGAATACGGATTTGGCTCTGCCCCCGCCGGGCGGAGCACAGCGCCGGGCGCAGGTGCCGCGGCCCCCGCGGCGACGGGAGGACAGCAACCCGGTAACGCGGCCGCTCTACCCAGCTCAGGTTTCACCTCGTCCTCCCTGGCGCCCCTGCAGCCTTCATCACAACCTGGCTCCAACCAGGCAAGCTGCAATGACTCCCTGAATTACCCTTACCAAGCGGGTGCCTGGGCTCGGTTCGATGTCTACCAACAAAACCCTGCCGTGAACCAGCCCTACGGGTGCATCTTCGTCAATTCGTTAGGCCCAATGGCCTACGACCCCAACGGCGGCTACATATTCACCGCTTCCCGTGACTTCGCACCCTGCTCTAACCCCGGAGTCTGCTCTTACTGGACAGTCACCGCTCTCAGCGACCTGTCCGGTGACGTGGTCGCCAACGTCACCGTGCCCAAGGACGAGGCCCAGGTTGTAGTTGGTTTATGCACGGACATGCTTTTCGACGCCTCGAACAACCTCCTCTACATCATAGGAGGAGACCAGAACGAGACTGTGATAATCAACGCCGCGACCCTCAGCTATCAGGGGAGCGTCTGGATTGGAAATGGGCCGGGCTACGGTCATTTGGTCCTCGACCCCACCAATGGGCTACTCTACATCACCGACGACAACACGAACACACTGCTGGCCATCGACACCTCCACCAACACCCTCGTCGCAAACATCACCCTCTCCAGCACGCCCTATGATGCCACCTACGACCCGTTTTCGAACAGGATCTTCGTCGATTCTACCGGGGCGTTTGGATTGGGCAACGTTTCCGTGATAGACCCCGCGACCAACCAGGTGGTCGGCAACATCACCCTCTCGAACAGCCTCTTGAACAACATAGTCTACGACTCGGCTAACCATCTCCTGTATGTGGAGGACGGAGACGTATCAAGTCCCATTACCCTCAGCGTGATCAACGGGACCTCAGACCAGTTCGTCGAGAACGTGCCGCTGACCAGCGCTTATCCAGGCCCTGGGGCCGGGTACAACCTGTTCTTCAACCCCGGGAACGACGAAATCTACGACCCCCTGGACAGCGGCGGCGCCGGAAACACCACTCTGGTCTACAGTCCCTCTACGGGAGCGGTCCAGGAAATCGGCGTCTGTGAGGTCAACACTTTCATCGGGGACGACTGCGGGCCCGTATACGTCACGTACGACTCCTGGAACGGCGTGATGTACTTCTCGAAGGGGAGCGGGGCGATAATAGCGGTCCCTACGGTTGCTGCGAAGCTCCCCCGCGAAATGAGGTTCACGGAAAGCGGACTCCCTCAAGGGACGGTGTGGAACGTCACCGTCGAATGGGCTCCTCAGCAAGGAGAGAGCGGTCCCACAAGGCGCTTCACAAACACCTCCAATGCGCCGACAGATACTTTCGAAATCCCTGCAGGAAATACCTACAGCTATTCTGTACAGAACATCACGATGCCTTGCTTCGCAAGCCATTGCTCCGGCAATTTACCGGCAGGGTATGAACCAAGTCCATCGGCAGGCTCCTTCTTCCTTGGGAGCGGGGGTGACCAGGTCAGCGTGACCTATGCCATGCTTTTCGCAACATACTTCGATGCTTCGGGGCTGCCGCAAAACCAGAGGTGGTCGGTGACCCTGTCCGCGTGCGCCTCCATCCCGGTTGGTGGAGGGGTTGCGAACGCGTGCAGCGCAGGCTCAAGGAAGTCATCCAGCGGAGGAGAAATCACATTCCTCGTACAAAGCGGCGTTGGATACTCATTCAATGTGAGCTCAACTGGCTACCTCGCGGCCCCATCTGTGGGGAGCTTCACCGCCAACCAGGACAAGAAGGTCCCTGTGACCTTCATGCTCCTCACTACGGGCCAGGGGATCCTGACCGCGTTCGGAGATGTCTTCGTCGTTGACCCGAACGACGACAGCGTCGTGATTTACTCCCAGAGCCCGTTTCTAGGCATTCAGGGGAGCGTCCGAGTCGGGTCTGACCCAGTCGCACTCGCAGCGGTGACTGCAGGCACATACAACCTAGTCCTGGCTGTCAACCAAGGTTCCGACTCCGTAACTGTCATCGACCCTTCAACTGGGACAGCCCTCGACAACATTAGTGTGGGGAACAGGCCTGTCTCTATAGCGGTCTTCGAAGGGCAGCCAGTCTTCCCCACCGGCGAAGCCGCAGCAGTGGTGACTGACTATGGTTCCGATTCGCTGAGCGTCATCCTGTTCAGCCCGGGAACGTGCACTCTCGTCTGCGTCTTCACGAACGTGAATGCCGAGGTCACGAACGTGCAGCTTGCAGATTCTCCCGTCGGCATCGCGGCTACTACGGCCACGGCCTATGGCTGGGCATACGTCTCTCTATACAACAGTCGCGCCGTAGAGATCTTCAGGGTGAGCTCCTATAATTCGGTCGTGGCCATGACTGGGACAGGATACCTAGCCACCGGGCTCAACCCCATGGGAGTCGCCATCGACCAGCGAGACGATGTGATGGTGGCAGACGCGGGCTCAGGGGGGGCCAGCGAAATCCTGCCGGCATGCTCGTCGTGCACCCCAATCTCGCCCCCCGACTCGAAAAGCCAGGTGCTCCCCGTCGCCTTTGGGTCGACCGCCACCGACGCAAGTGCCTTCGTGGGAGTGGCCTCCGACGAGACTAACACCTCATTCTTCATGTCAGGCTCAGATGCGCGAGGGCACGATCAGCTCTCCGTAGTGAGCACCGGCATCTACACTGGGTCATATCTCGGGGACTACAATCTTGAGAACCCCTGGGCGGAAATCCCTGGGCTCACCGCTCCTTTTCAGACCAATGCCGTGGGCGTGCTCAACACCACCGCCGCGCTGGTGGCCCCGATGAACGGCAGCCTCTACCTCGTTCCCACCTTCCCAGTTACGTTCGAGGTATGCGGCAACGTAGCCGTGAAGTCGACCACCTGCATTTCCGGATTCCCGGCGGAGATGTCGATAAACAACGCCACCTACGCCCCGCCGACCGCGTTCCCTCTCACGGTCTACTTGCCTGGCGGTCCGAACGTACCGGTGGTACAGTCCTGCGCGCAGAATTGCTATTCGTTCGGCACCTACGGCACTTACAGCTATGACTTCGGCTTTACGGCTCCCAGCGGGTATCTGGTAAACGGCACGACCTTCAGCGCGGGACTTTACTGCGAGTTGTACAGCGCGGATTCCTCCGCGGGGTACAACGAGCCGTGTGACCAATTCAATTACATGTTCGCGTCGAACTACAAGGCGCCCCCCAACGTGTATCCACCAATCCTGAGCATCGTGGGCATCAACGGCCCAGCCACGATAATGATGAACGTAAGCAAGATCGTTACCCCTGACTCATGGCTCGACAGTCCATACTTCCAAATTTCAGAGAATACTGTGTCATTCAAGGACATAGCTGCGGTAGCTGGAGCGTTAATCGGCAGTGCTGCAACCGCTGGTGCTACGGGGGGGTTAGCCGAGGCAATCGGAGGGTTGGCTGGTTATGTATCCGCTTCTAACTCGCCTCGGCTCGAGATCGACATCTATACAGTCACGCAGGCGCCCGGTGTAAGCTTCTCCACTTTCAACTACAGCCTCTGGTACTACTTCAACGTCACCTACCCTTCAGGTTACAGCGTCAGTTCCGTCACAATCACGCACATACCTCTCATAAGGATGCTCAACAGTCTGCTCTCCCTCAGAATAGCGGAAAACGACAGCGGGATCCCTTGGAACATCCTTGGCATGGGCCTGACTGTGGGCGGCAGCCTCAACATGGTGTCCTTCAATTCCACCCCGGAGTCTGGTGCCTTCTCCAGCTGCACCTCCACCGACGCAATATGCTCGTGGGTGAGCTCTCTCGGGGGCCTTGCCGCAACCCTTGCTTCGGTTGTTGTTTGCCTGGTCAAGGGTAAGCTATGCCCCTCAGGAGGTGTCACCATCTCGAAGCTTGTCCTCAGCACTCTTTCGGCCATAGGTAGCATCTGGAGTGATTTCAAATCATCGACAATGCTAGGGAGCCTCTACCAGAAGGCGTCGTCGACGGAAGTATTCTTCGACCTGATTTCTCCCACTAACTTGTTGAAATTCGCGGCCGCGGTGGTTAGCGTGGTTGCGGCCATTGTGAAATTTGTGAATGACCTAATCTATGTCTTGAGCCTGGTTACCTTCCAGGTCCAGAACATTCCCTATATTTTCAGCCTTATCGTCGACTTCTTCACTTCCATCTCCCAGACAGCAAGCTCATACTGCGCCCTCCTCACCTGCTCTTCGAGCTTCAAAGGTTTCCTTAGCACGGCAAACTCTGTCCTTTCGGCAACCTCGTTTGTATTGTCGTTCGTCGAAGTAGACGACCCGAACGGGTCGACAGTCCTACCTTCCTATTATTACAAGAACGGCACACTAGCTCTCGGATACGACCCTGCGACGGGCTCGTTCATAACGAAGAGCAGCTCGGGTTTCATCCTCCCGGACGAGAGCGGGTTCGACGCCTACCTGAACGCAGCTTACAACTACACCCTGACCCTCAACATGGTCGGACCGCCGAGCACGAACACCACGGTTCCCTATACTGCCTGGGAGACAGAGGGGGGCCAGACGAGCACTGCCGTGTCGGGCGTGTTGTCCAACAACTCAGAGACCAGCGTGTCCGTAGCCACATCCGCGAACGGCACTTTCGTAAATCAGCCATATCTCGAGCCGGCGGTCAGCGTTTCGGGGGCTCTCGGAAGCTACACGGTCAACGTGAAGTCCGTGCTGAGCAATGGGTCAACGGTGGCCGCGTCAAGAGCCTACCTGACAATCGACGGCACGACCTACGCGATGCACCAGCAGAACAGCACATCGTTCTACTACCAGGTCTCGAGGGTGTCCCAACAGCCAACTCCTTTCACCGTGGAAGTCTTGGGTGACGGCGTCCCAGGCGGGTTTGCGGCGGCCTACCTTCCCACAACGGGATACTCCGTGACATTTGAAGAGTCGGGGCTGTCCACGGGCTCGAGCTGGGCTGTAACCTTGAACGGGACCACAAAGACGAGCACCTCAAACTCCTTGCAGTTCGCTGTACCGGGTAACGGGACGTATTCCTATTCGGTTCCCTCGGTCTCCGGCTACACAGTCTCTACTGCTTCAGGGACTGTAACCGTGAACGGGGCAAACACCCAGGTGGCCATCGCGTTCACCCCTGGCCAGTCGACCATGACGACGACCACCGCCTCCCAGCAGCCGACTTCGACCACGAGCAACACTTCAACCGCTCCGAGCACAACCTCAGGGGCCCCATCTCAGGGGTTCCCGCTCGTCTATGCGGTCATCGGCATCGCTGTGGTAGTCCTGCTCGTGCTTGGCTTCGTTGTAACGATGAGAAGAAAGCCTACAGCCTGAGCACCAGAGCGGTTCGTTAGTAGTCTCGGATTCTCCGCGAATGGAACAAGCCCGCCTAGTTCTTCCGGGGTCGGGCGTGTCTGGCGTGATGCCTGTATGCACCCCGTAAAACGCAGGGCGGAAGGTCGCACCTTCCTATCGCCGGCCGGCGGCGCAGTCAAGCGAATGCCGAGGGCCAGTGTTAGGCTTGGACTTGAGCCATCTCCCTCGCCGCGACCGTCATGTGCCGTCTGGCCAATCGGTCGAACAGGCCTGAGACGGCTTCACCTCATGTGATTCCTTGTTCAAGAAGAAAGCATCAGGGACTCTTGTCAGCCCCAAGACAGTCTCATATACCTGAAGAATGGACGCAGTAAGCGACCTCAACAGAGGGCATCGTGATTACTATGGAATACAAATGGAAAGCACTGTCGGTTACGTCGACTGGAGCGCTTATGGCGGCCATCGACGGCACCGTCGTGCTCCTCGCGCTTTTTCCCATGGCGGAGGACCTGCATTCCGACTTCGTGACCATGATCTGGGTCATAATCGCGTACCTTGTAGTGAACACCGCGCTGGTGTTGAGCCTCGGGCGGTTGGCCGACATGTACGGGAGGAAGTTGCTTTACAACATCGGCTTTGCGGTATTCACCGTAGGCTCTGCACTTTGCGGTTTCGCTCCCACGGGACTTGCGCTGGTTGCTTTCAGGGTGGTGCAGGGGATCGGCGCCGCCCTGCTCACATCGAACTCATTCGCCATACTCTCGGAGGCCTTCCCTCGAAAAGAGACAGGCAGGGCGTTCGGCATCCAATCCGTAGTCTGGGGACTCGGCAACATACTAGGGATAGTACTAGGGGGGGTCATTATCACTTATGCGAGCTGGCGATGGATCTTCCTCATCAACATCCCCGTTGGGATCTTCGGGACGGCGTGGGGATACAAGACACTCAGGGCCGTAAAACCATCGGGTCAGAGGGGCTCCTTCGACTTCC
>JAKAPN010000024.1 GCA_021822995.1 archaeon | reverse complement strand
TGAGCCCGCCGGGATGATCCTTACCCCCACGGGGGGTCTGGCTTCCCCACCTCGCTGATTTGACCTCCCTACAGTTCTGCCTTAAGTGTTGTCTGCAGCATCATTCGCTGGGGACCTGCATGCACGCGGCCCTCTGGTACTTGCAGCACGCGCATTTTGTGCAGCTCTCATAATCCTTATGCTTGCAGATTCTGCAGATGCACGACGCCACATTCCGGCGCCCGTCACTGAGTTTCTTTAACCTTGTCGAAGATGACTTTCTCGGGGTCTTCGCCAAGCTCTTGCTGGAGTCTCCGCTTCAGCGCGACGAGCCTTGAGACGTCGTGCCCCTTGACCGTGAATCTGTGCACTTCAGCCTCGAACGGTCGCACCCTGTCAGCGTCCACCATCTTGTCCGAGAAGCAGACTATCATCTCTTCCAATGTCGCAGGTATGTAATCAAGGTCAGGGAGCTGCAGGGCTCTGGCTTCCTCTCTGGAGATCCCCGCACCGACGTGCTTTCGCACTATTTCCACCACTTTCATTTCTACGCCCTCTCCTTCGACGATGTTCGCCCCTTCGAGCCCGTGCCTCACGGAATGGACCCTCGAACGTCCGATGTCGTGCAGCATGGCGCCAGCCAGTACGGCCTTCACATCCACCTCTTTGCCCTCTTTCAGCATGGCATCAGCCAAAATCTTCGCGACCTTGGTCACGGTTTCGCAATGTATGATGATTCTCTCGTCGCTGCCATATTTCCGGTGGAGCGTCAAAGCCTCCCCTTCGGAAGGCGTCACTTGGCCAGTTCCTCTTCCAGTTGCTTGATCTTCCAACGGAGCGCTTCTTTCAGCTCTGCGTTGTCTAACCTGTTGAGCGACTTACCGCAGGTCGGACACTTGAAGAAATTCTCCATCGCGTCCTCGAAAGTTCTCGTCAGACAGGTGGCAGTTCCACAGTGGTAGAACTCGTGCATCTCTTCGTAGTCCAGCCTCTGCCTCAGCCTGTTCAGCACCTTCCGCCTCTGTGTCTGGATGAAGCCATCGGTCTGGTCTCTCTGCGCCTTCCACCTGTAGACGAACCAGCCGCGCTTGGGGTCTCTCACCCTCACTCCGGTTATGAGGCTTCTGCCGAAGAGGTCGTAGAGTGCCTTTCTCACGGTCTTGATCTTCAGGCCAGTCGCCGACGCAATCTCTTCATCGGTGGCATTTTCGTTGTTGAGGAGGGCTCTGGCGACTCTTACATAGTCGGGTCCTCCAATCAAGCCCGCCACTTTCACAAACGTGTCTTCGTATTCAATCTTCAATTTTCTACAACTCTCTTGCCATGAGGGGTCGGCAAGATTCTAAGCCTGCTTTTTTGAAACGCCCTCTTAAGCTCTTCCCCGTTCTGGATCTCATGTAGCGCTATCGCCAGGGCAGCCACCTCCGAGTGAGGCTGAGAGGTCACGGCCACGTTGTAGTCAGCCTCATGATATATCCTTCCTGGGACCTTGGGTCCGCCTACAACGACCAACAGTTTGTCAGCTTTCCTGAGTTCGGGGACGACGTCTTGTAACGGCATTCCATACATCGTCAGGTGGACTACGCTCCTCCCTTCCTTCTTCGCCTCCTTGATGACACTCCTCCAGGACGCGCCCAGCACTGCCTGGAATGCGCCGCCCCATGTCCTGTTCACTCCTTCCAAGGTCGTAAGCACATCCTTTTCGGCGTCCTCAAGGTAGATTGTCTCTGCCCCCAGCGCTCTAGAAACCAAGCATAGGTGCGTCAGCGTCCTCTCGTCTCTCACGTACCTCTGGCCGACGCGCAGAACTCTGATGCTTGTCATGGGCATCCCCCGAACTCGCCGCTCGGACACCGATAGATGAATGATTCCACCTCCGCCGTCTAAACTCCCTCACGTTTCTCATCGACCCGGGGTGTGCCTACCGCCGCGCCTTTATCGGGGCTCGGTAGGCGCGTCGGCGTTGAATCATCACGACGAGCTGAGGACGGTCTCGATGATGGTCGACTATCTGTTCGGCCGGGGGGTGAGCAGGTCGCTGCCGAAGGCTGGATATCGGCTCTACTACTCCCGAAGGTCAGGCAGGGTCAAACTAGTGCATCACGACGAGAAACTGTTCGCGACGGTGAAGCCCAACGGTGCGATGGCCCTGTCGATCTATGGCGCAACTCTGCTCGCCCGGAGCCCCGCCTTCAGAGCGAACTGCGTCCAAATCTCTGATGATGCCGTGGCTTTCGTCAAGGGGGGGAAATCTGTCTTCTGCAAATTCGTCGTTCAAAGTGGGAAGAATATCCAACCGAAGTGCGAGGTGGCGGTCATTGACAGCCGGGGCCGCGTGCTTGGAGTGGGGACAGCCATCCTCAACGGCGCAGTCATGCACCAGTTTAAAACCGGGGTCGCCGTGAAGGTCAGAACGGGTCTCTCGACATGAAGATGGACAACAGGAATGCCAGGCGCATGATGGACCGGATGGGGATCAACATGAAGGAAATCCCCAACGTGCAGGAAGTGGTCATCAGGACCGCTGACAAGGAGATGCACATCACCAACGTCTCCGTATCCGAGGTAAACGCACAGGGGAACCGCATATTCCAAGTGGTGGGAGAGGTGGAGGAGGTTGAAGTCGAGAAGAAGACCTTCAGCGACGAGGACATTCTCCTCGTGCAGCAGCAGACAGGAGCCTCCAGGGAGAGGGCCATCGCGGCGCTCGAGCAGGCGGACGGCGAAGTCGCCAGAGCCATCCTCAGCCTCACTTCATAGTCTGAACATTTAATTACAGAAGTCGGAGGCAGACGAACGAAGGCCACATGAGCTCTGCCATGGAACTTACTGTGAAAGCCCTGGTCGAATTCGAATCGGAGCTGGACAGGGCGAAGGCCGAAGCGACAGAGGCCAGAAAGAAGGCATCAAAGGAAGCTGCGGACTGGGCAGAGGCCGCAAAGGCGACGGCAATTTCACGTGCACAGGACATCGCGTCTCGGAGGGTGGCGAAGGCAAAGGAAGACGCCGGAGCCGAGGCGGAGAAGATCAGAAAGAAGGGCGAGGCCGACCTCAAATCTTTCGAAAGCTCGATTTCCAGGCGTAGGTCGGAGGCGGCGAAATTGGTGACTGCGCGGCTGCTGGGTGATATAGCATGAAGGTTGTCGCTGTCGGAGGGAAGGCGTTTGTCACGGGCTTCGTCCTCTCAGGCGTGAGCGGCGAGTATGTTTCAAACCCAGAGTCAGCGCTCAAGAAGATAGAGTCGTTGTCAAAAGACCCGACCGTGGGGCTGATTATGGTGAGCGATGATGTCGCAAAGCCGATTTCTGACAGGCTCACGGCCATGAAGACAAAGAAGGCGATACCGCTCATCTACGAAGTCCCCGGTCCAGGAAGCAAGAAAGAGAAGGTGGAGTATCGAGCAATGCTCAGGGCGATACTTGGAGTCTGATGCGTTGAACGAGCAAGCGTCTGCCACCCTCGCCAAAGTCGCAGGGGAGTTCGAGGAGGAGGTCATGGCCGAAATCGAAGCTGGACGAAAGGAAACTCTTGAAAGGGTCGAATCGTCGAGGAAGGCTACCGCCGAAGCCATCGCCAAGATACTCGAGACCAGCGTGAAGCAAGCCGAGTCGGTGAAGCGACAGATAATCGGGGCTGCAGAGCTGGAAGCCAGGAACGCCCAGCTGAAATCACTGGAGAAGGCCGTCAACGAGGTGTTCGATGCAGCCAAGAAGCACGTTTCGGAGGTGGAAGGCGCGTCTCAAGAGAAGGCGCTCGCGGCCCTTATCCAAGAAGGGTTGGACGTCATCGGGCTGCATGCCAAAATCCAATGCGCGAGCAAGGACAAGAGGGCAACCACTGCAGCTGTCAAGAGGCTTGACGGCAAGTTCAAGGTCACCATCGAAGCAGAGCCCATAGAGACCATCGGAGGCGTGGTCCTCTCTACCCCGGACGGCACCGTCAGGTTCGACAATACCTTCGAAGCAAGACTGGAACGGATGAGGGCTGACCTCAGGAAGGACGTCGCATCGGTGCTTGCCGGCGGCCCTTGACACGGCACGCTTTCTCCAATCCCCTCTCGCTCGGCTCTTTGCAGATTCTCCTGCCGATCAGACAGAGAGAGGGCACCCCGCGGAAGCATACCCGTCCTACTACGGCTTCAAGACCGCAGGGGTTGATAAGACAGCGCGGGGCGGTTCCCCCGTGGGTCCCAGCTCCCGCTTGGGAGTGAGAGCGTGACGAGCTATGCATGAGCTCCCGCCCAGCGCCGACATCGCGATCATTGGTGCCGGGGTGGTCGGCCTAGCCGTCGCGTACCGCCTCTCGAGCCTTGGGAAGAGCATAGTGGTTGTTGACAAGGAAATGGGCCCAGGGAAGGGTGTCACTGCAGGCCAGGCGAACGTCATCCACGTGATCCAGCTTCCCTTCGGCTCTTTGAAGAGCAGACTCGCGAGGCGGGGCAACCTCATGTACGACGACCTCTGCAAAGAGCTAGGAGTCAGGTTAAGCCGCATGCCTGCAATCCTCGTAGTGAGGAGGTGGCTCACAACCCCTGCGCTCCTCGCGACATACGCCTATCTCAAAATGGGCCTGGGAAAGGACTTCAGGGTCCGCATGATGAGGGGAAGCCGACTCAGAGAGATCGAACCACTGCTGGCGAAAGGGGTTATCGGCGGGCTTGTCGTCGACGGCTATGGCACAGTCGATGTCCGCGCCCTGGTGTCTCGCCTTGCTGACGCCTCGGCGGCCAGGGGCGTCGAGTTCGTGTTCGGCTGCCGGGTGACTGGAGCGGAGTCCAACGACGAAGTGACTACGCTAAAGACATCCTGCGGCGAACTCAAGGCAAGCCTGGTAATCAACGCCGCCGGGCTGTACTCTGGCGAAGTTGCGGCCGTCCTTGGGTCTGACCATGGAGAGCTAAAACCAGGCCTCGGCGTCATGGCAGTGTATTCTGGTCTTCCTATCCATTGCATCGTCGCGCCCCTTCCTCTGGCGGTGAGGTCGAGAACGAAGGGAGGCGCGCTAATCCCCGCCACAGACGGCACGACAATCGCTGGGCCTACGCTCAGAGCGACCGGGTCAAAGGATGATGGGAGCTATGTTGAAGACGACCTCTCCCGGCTGGAGGCGAAGTTCCACCCCCTCCTCGCCGCCGAGGGGAAGCTCGTGAGGGTATACACCGGAATAAGACCGCTCTCGCCCACAAAGGATTTCATCATCGAACTCGACCGACATAGGCGGGTGGTAAATCTGGTAGGGATCGAGTCCCCCGGCCTTACCGCCGCCCCCGCCATCGCCGAGATGGTGGAACACATGACCGAGGAGACCAATCGGTGAGCGCCGGTCGCGGCGCCTTCGCAACGGTGGACGTCGGAACCACGTCCATCAAACTGGGCATATACGACTCGGGTCTTGTCCGGGTGCACTCCGAGTCCGTAACGGTTCCGGTGGGCCCCGATGGGCTGCAGGATGCGGAGGAGCTGTTCAAGGCAGTCAGACACCTGCTGCTTAGGGGGAAGGAGCTAGGTGCGAAATCAGCGGGGATTGCCACTTACAGGGCTTCTACCGTCGCCTGGAAAAGAGACGGTACCCCTCTGACCCCGATTGTCACATGGACTGACAGGGGCGTCTACCAGACCTACAAGCGGCTACCGGCGCATATCAAGGCGGTTGGGAAGATACCCCCTCTGGACCTCATAGTCTCCCCGTATTCGCCAGTGATCAGATTCCTTCGGTTACGGGAACTCTGTCCGAATCTCCCCGCCGAGAGCATGCAATGGACCATAGACGCCTACCTGGCCTACAGGCTGGTGGGCAAGTTTGTCTCAGACGCTACGAACGCGACACTCACCGGAATCATAGACCCGAGGAACATGAAAGAGATCGGGGTCGTGAAATCCCTTTTCGGGTTGAAGTCAGCCGTCCCGGCGATCGTGGAGAACACCGAGAAGATCGGCGAGTTCGAAGGGGTAGAGCTTAACGCGCTCATAGCGGACCAGCAGGCCGCCTGCGTGGGTGAGTGGGCAGTTGAACGTGGAACCGCCAAGGTCACAAACGGCACCGGGACTTTTGTCGACGTTCCGACGGATGGATTCGCAAGGAGGGGCCAGCTCATCCCGCTCGTCATCCTCAAAGAAAGAGGGACGACCAGGTTCGGGGTCGAAGGGTACCTCCCCACAACTGGACGGGCAGTCGACTTGATGCTCAGAATCGGCCTGATCCGGAGTTACTCTGACCTCGAAACCGAGGAAAGGGGCGAAGTCATCTTCATCCCCGCGCTTTCGGGCCTGCAAGTTCCCCATGCCCCGAACGCCAAGGGACTGATCGCGGGACTCGAACTAGATTCTGACGGGAGGGCGGTCGCTTCGGGCCTTCTCACTGCCATTTCGTTCCATGTACGGCTGGTCCTAGAACAGTCAGGCGAGTCGACAAAAATCCTGAGGGCGGACGGCGGCCTCTCCAGGTCAGGCGAACTCCTTAGGAGGATATCAGAGGCTACTGGCATCGACGTCGAGAGAGCTGGGGATTTGGAGGCGACATCGAGGGGTCTGGCAATGCTCCAGGTTGCATCCACGCGGGGCGAGAGGCTTCAGGAGGTCGCCAAGGCGAGAAGCGAGATAGAGGTATTTAGCCGAAGGGCTGACCCCAAATTGGGGGACGAATACAGAAAGTGGCAGAAGCTGGCGACCTGGCTCAAGAACTCGAGAGACTCCTTCCAGGCCGAGTGAGTACTGATGTCAGTGCTTACCTGAAGGACTGGTGGCCACTCCAGTGGGTCACTGAGGCCCCGCTTGGGAGCGCCACGGCCGCGGTCAAACCATCGAACATAGACGAGCTGACCAGACTCGTGGCTTTCGCGTCCGCGAGAGGGGTTCCTTTGTACGTGAGGGGGGGTGGGAGCGCCGTGACCGGCGCGTCAATCCCATCAGCGGGGGTGGTGATCGACACAGCGTCGTTGAACCAGATACTCGATCTCGATGAAGCGAACAGGACCGTGACCGCACAGGCCGGAGTGAGGTTGAAGGATCTAGAATCAAAGCTTAATGAAAAAGGGCTGACGTTCTCGCAGTTCCCGCAGTCGTACGAGCTGGCCACCGTCGGGGGTTACATTTCGACCTTTGGGACCGGCCAGTATAGCACCCTCTACGGCGGCGTCGAGGACTCGGTGATGAGGCTTGAAGTGGTTCTCCCCACAAGCGAAGTCATCTGGACCAGGAACAGGGGCGCGCCAAGGTCGTCGGTAGGCCCTGACCTCAGCCGGTTATTCATCGGTGCCGAGGGGTCGTTGGGGGTGGTTTCTGCCGCGGAGCTCAAAGTTAGGAAACTTCCGAGGCACGTCTGGAAGGCGGCCTTCAGCTTTCGAAACTTCGAAGATGCGGTCAACGCGGCCAAGGGGCTACTCGAATTCGATGTCAGGCCCGCGGTCTGTAGAGCATACAACGAACTGGAGTCCCAGTTCCAGTTCGACGGCAAGGGATGTACTCTTCTGCTGGTCTATCACTTCAAGTCCGAGGAGGTCCTCTCCACCGTCAGGCAGCAGGTCGCTACATTTCTCGAGGAAAGCTCGGTCCCAGCAGACCCAAATCTCGTCGATCTGTGGCTCAGGAAGCGCTTCGACTTCCAGGGCCAGATGGACTCGGTGAGAAAGCTCGGGTATTCGATTGAAACTGTGGAGGTGGCCGCAAAATGGAGCCGGCTGCTCGAGCTATATCGTGACGCGATGGACGTCTTGGGAAGAACGGAGGGGGTCGGAGGGGTCGGAGCTCACATCTCACATCTTTACGACCAGGGCGCGTGCTTATACTTCACGGTGCTCTTCCTACCCAAGGAGGCCACCTACCGGAGCCTTTGGGAAGGCATGGCGAGAGTGACAAGGTCCCACGACGCGACTATCTCACATCACCATGGCGTGGGGATCTTGAAGAAGGTCTACGCGAAGGACGAGATACCCTTGCAGCTGATGAAGAGGATAAAGAAGGCAGTTGACCCGAACGAGACGATGAGCCCCGACAGGCTGTTCCAGTGACACAACGAGGGGCGTCCTGGTACCCCTGCGGAGGCGAGAGCATGCGCGAGCCTGCTGCCCGGTGTCCGCCCACGCTTCTTTATCACAACGCTTTTGAAGGCAACCTGCAGAGCCCCACAAAGTCTCAGGTAACCTAGAATGGTAGCCAAGGGAAAGATCGAGTGGATTTCTGGACCCGCCGTGAAAGCTTCTGGCATGGCCTCCTCGAAGATGTATGAAGTCACCCAGGTTGGCGAGGAGAAGCTGGTCGGTGAGGTGATTAAACTGACCGGGGACATAGCGTTCGTCCAGGTCTACGAATCTACCAGCGGCCTACGTCCTGGGGAGCCCGTTCTTGGCACCGGTCAGCCGCTCTCCACCACCCTGGGGCCAGGAATGATTGGCACCATCTACGACGGACTGCAGAGGCCACTGGATGTCATAGCGAACAAGGCTGGCGCTTTCATCACCAGGGGAGTCACCGCCAATTCGATCCCATTTGACAAGGAGTGGGAATTCACCCCCTCGGTCAAGAAAGGAGACGAGGTGGAAGGGGGTTCTATCCTCGGCACAGTTCAAGAGACTCCGCTAATCGAGCACCGCATCCTAGTCCCGCCGACAGTGCCGAAATCCAAGCTGAAGGACGCGGTGAAGGGAGGCAAGTTCAAGGTCCAGGACGTCGTCGCGACCGCAGAGGACAAGTCGGGAAAGAAACTGGACTTCATGCTCTATCACACATGGCCGGTAAGGACTCCCAGGCCCATCAGAGAGAGGCTCGATCCGGAAATCCCCCTGCTAACGGGACAGAGGGTCATCGACTCCTTCTTCCCGATGTCCAAGGGAGGTACAGGGGCGATCCCCGGCGCCTTCGGGACTGGCAAGACCGTGACACTCCACAGCGTCGCGAAGTGGGCTGACGCGAAGGTCGTCTTCCACATCGGGTGTGGCGAAAGAGGAAACGAGATGACCGAAGTGCTGGTAGAGTTCCCGGAGCTGATCGACCCGGCAAGCGGACGGCCCCTGATGGAAAGGACGATTCTCATCGCGAACGTCAGCAACATGCCAGTGGCCGCGAGGGAAGCAAGCATCTACACCGGAGTCACCATGGCAGAATATTACAGGGACATGGGGTACGACACAGTTCTCGTAGCAGACTCGACCAGCAGGTGGGCCGAGGCTCTCAGAGAGATCAGCGGCAGGCTGGAGGAGATGCCCGCGGAGGAGGGTTACCCGTCTTATCTCGCCTCAAGGCTGGCCGAATTCTATGAGCGAGCCGGCAGAGCTGACACCCTCGGCACCCCGGCGAGGACCGGATCCATCACACTCATCGGCGCGGTCTCGCCAGCAGGTGGGGACTTCACGGAACCGGTCACTTCACAGACAATCCGGTTCGTGAAGAACTTCTGG
>JAKAPN010000023.1 GCA_021822995.1 archaeon | reverse complement strand
GGGAGCTGCGGCTCGATCCGGCGAGAGTGAACGTCCACGGAGGAGGGATCGCCGTAGGCCACCCGCTTGGGGCGTCGGGGGCCCGGCTCGTCGGGACGCTGGCGAGACAGCTACACGAGACAGGCAAGGAGTACGGCGTGGCGACGCTTTGCGTCGGAGGCGGCCAGGGGTTCGCGCTGGTCCTCCAGAAAGCATAGGCAGCTCACTCTATCGCACCCTCAGCCTTCAGCCTGGAGATCTCAGCCCTTCTGTAGCCCAGGGACTTCATCAGCGCGCCCGTCTGCTCGCCCAGCTCGGGCGCCCTCGTGAACGGCCGGCTGCGCATCGCGGGATGCGACTTCACCGCCTCGTTCACAACTAGCTCTCCCTTCAGGTCAGCCAGCATCCCCATCTGCTTCGCCCAGCCGCTCGTCAGCGCTTCTTCGACGGTGAGCACAGGCGTGGCGCAGGTATCGTTGTGCATGAGCTCCTTTGCCCACTCGTCCCGTGTCCGGGTGGCGAACACCCGCTTGAGCTCCTCCGTCACGCGCTCCCTTTCATTGGGGGTGCCGAACCGTAGATGCTCGAGGTGAGGGACACCGAGGGCGTCCACGAGGTTACGCCAGAACTGCTCCTCTATTGCTGCGACCGCGATGTACTTCCCGTCCGAAGTCTGATAGACGTTGTAGTATGGAGTGGAGCCGAAGACGAGGCTGTGCCCCTCCTTCGGAGCTTCCCCGGTTGCCAGGTAGGCCGCCGCGGGGATCACCATCCAGGAAAGGAGGGAGCCGACGATCGGGACGTCGATGCGGACGGCCTTCTTTCCCTTCCCCTTCGCCAGTGCGCCGACAATGGCAAGGGCGCTGTACATCCCCGACGTCATGTCGCCGAGCTGAAGCAGCGGCACCCCAGTGCGCTCCGTGTACCCCATGGCTCCGGCCATGGCTTGGAAGTTGATGTCGTGCCCGGGCATTGAGCTCAGGGCCGCCTCCTGGCCGTAGGCAGAGATTGAGCAGTAGACGATCCCCGGGGCGATCCGCCTCACCGAGTTGAACGAAAAGCCCAGCCGCGACATGGCGCCGGGCCTGAAGCCTTCGATGAACACGTCGGCCGTCTTCAGGAGCCGCTTCATCACCTCCTTTCCCTCGGCCGTCTTCAGGTCGATGCCGATGCTGAGCTTGTTGCGGTTGACCGAGGCGTGCAGTGGGCTCCTCCCGTCCTTTGTCGGCGGCGTCGCGCGCATGTAGTCCCCGAGGCCAGGCTGTTCGACCTTGATCACTTCGGCTCCCATGTCGGAAAGGAGCATGCTGCAGTACCCCCCCGGCAAGAGGCGGGTCGCGTCCACCACCCTTACGCCGTCGAGGAAACCCACGGCGTCCTGTCGTGATGCCGCAAATAAAGGCTAAATCTGGGACGACGCTATCCGAGCCCGACGATGAGGTGAACGCCGTCCCAGTCATAGTCCGGAGTAAGCTCCCGGGCAGATGATGAACTCGCGACGATACTGAGTCAAAAACCCCAGGCGAAACAAGGATGAAATCAGTCAAGGTGCACGACGACACTCACATGGCATTGAAGAGGCTCAAGGCGAAGCGGAGGGCCCGTAGCGTCGACCAGGTGATCAGGGAGATGATGAGGAACGCGGGGTCGGCCGTGGGCGAGGCGCGCCGGGCGAGCGACGAGGAGATCACCACATACTTCGAGCGGCCGGATAAGACAGAAATAAGGAAGTAAGACCCCCGGGGTTCCGAATGGCGAAATTCGACGGAATCGTAGGGAAGGCGCTGCTCACGGTTGAAGAGAAGGAGAACGAGCTCACCTTGGTCTTCGCAGACAACAGGTTCCTGTTCGTGAAGCTCGACAACGGGAAGATCACGTCCGAGAGCGTGCCAGAGTAGGCGAGAAGCCTCTTCAGAGTCTGGCTCAGCGGCGACATGGTGCCGCAGCCCGGAGCTGGGAGGGGCACCGCCCGTCCTAGAGGTTGATCCCTTCTTCCTTGATGCCGGTCTTGTCTATCGTGAGGATGTCTATCCCATTACCGCTCATCGCGTCTCTGGCTACCGCGGCCTTTATCGCCGATATCGCAAGGTCGTGAGCCTCCTTCTGTGACATGCTCGGGCTGTAGCCTGCTTCGACGACCCCAATGGCCGTCTCTTCCCCCGTGCCCACGGTCGCGTACTGGTCAGAAATGACGCTCCCCAGCGGGTCGAGGACATAGACCACGGGCTTTTCGCCGACGCCTCCGAGGATGACCTGGGTGAGCAGCGGGGCGTACCTGTTCTGGAACATAAGCGTAGACATCAGCTTCGCAACTGAATTGGGCTTCATGCTCTTTCTCGACTCCAGTTCCCTGAGTTTCGAGTAGACTGCCACTTCCTTTACCAGGTTCTGCATGTCCGCCACCATCCCTGCGCAGACCGCACCGACTGTGTCAGTGATCTTGAAGACCTTCTTCCCCGACTTGCTCCGCACGAAGCTTCCCAGGGTGATGCGTCTCTCGGCCCCCAGGATTACCCCGTCCTTGTAAGCTATGCCGACCGCAGTAGCGCCGGGCATGTACTGTTCGTATGACATCTGAATGTGTCGGCCGCGAAGTCTCGCCCTTTTAGACATTGTGTCTTTTGCGGCCCTCAAGCGGTCCGGGGGAAGACCTTCAGCACCACGTTCGGCCCGTCCCTTTCCACAGTCCAACTGCACGAAGTGAAACGCTCAGCCAGGCGGAGCCCCGACTCCAGGTGGGGGGTGAATTCCTGGACCCTCACGAGTGACGGTCCAGACGCAAGCGAAAGCAGCGGAACCACCATGTCTGCGACGTTTGCATCCATGCAGGCCCCCGAATTCAACGCGGCGATGTATTTCTCGGCCGCCTCCCTCCCGACATCCTCGGCCGGCTTTCCGCGCTTCCCCAGCGCGTCACCCCCGATGAAAAAGCGGTCGCCGACGCTTCCGACCAGCACCGACGTCCCAGGGGAGCTCGACTCCTCTTCGGTCGCCTCTGTACTTGCCACCTCGACCCCGGACCCCGCGAGCGTCTCTTCGGCGGCTCGGGCCTGCCTCTCGGCCACCATCTTCGGGAGCATCCCACAGCGGCTGGCGACAGCTGCACCCGCTATCTGGGGCCTGCTCGTCATATCAATCGGGTTAAGCGACCTGCACTCGGCGATTTCGGCCGTCACCTTCCCCCCGCCTCTGGGATAGTACCCCCTGCGGGTCACCCTTGCCCCGGCTTCGATTCCGATGGCGCGGTAGCCGCTGAGGACGATAGACTGGAAGTAATCGAACGTGGGGCTCCAGGGGACGTCGGTCCCCCCGGTGAGCTCGAGCCTCAACCTGGAGCCGCCGATCGCGACCGCGGGGATGACCGCCTGAAGGACAAGCGTGATGCTCGCAGCCGTCCCCATGTCCGCGGAGTGCGACTGGAGGCGCTGACTTCCAGGGACGAACCTTATGGTCGTCGACCCCTCTTCCGCCCCCTCCAGGACCCCGCCGAACACAGACGCTAGGACCTTCAGGGCCGAGAGGTGCTGCCGCTTCAGCCCCGGAGGGTCCCTCCCCGCCCTGATCTTGACAACGCGGACGGCGACCTGCTTTATGACCGCAAAGGCGACAGCCGTCCTTAGTATCTGGCCGCCTCCCTCTCCCTGAGAACCGTCGACTTCTACCCGCTCCACGGCCGTGCCGCGAGGGTAGGAGGTTAAAGCGCTGGCGCGGGTGTCTTAAATAGCCCAGACAGGCCGCCGAAACGAGAATCGGATGCGGGTCGGTCTGCTCGTGGGCCGCTTCCAGCCTTTCCATCTTGGACATCTCGAAGCGGTGCGGTATTCGCTCGCCCATTCCAACTACGTGTACGTCGTCGTGGGCTCGGCCCAGCGCAGCCATGAAAGGGATAACCCTTTCACTGCGGCGGAGAGGATCACGATGATAAAGGGGGCGCTCGACGGCAACAAGGTCGACCCTTCGAAGTGGATGGCGATGCCGATACCTGACGCAGACTCCCACTCTCTCTGGGTGGCGACCCTGAAGTCGATGGTCCCAAAGTTCGACATCGTATTCACGAACGACGCCCTGACGTACCTCCTTTTCAGGGAGGAAGGCACCGAGGTCAAGGCCGTCCCATACCTCGACAGGAGCAGATACTCGGCCACGAACGTTAGGGACAGGATTCTTGAGCGAAAAGACTGGGAGAGCCTCGTGCCTCCGCAGGTGGCCCGCATGGTGAAGACGTTTGGAGGAGTGGAGAGGGTCAGAGCGCTTATGCGCAAGGATTTGACGGGTGGTGCCCATGGATAAGCAGAAGCTCATAATGCTCCCCGGCCCGACGAACGTGTCTGACCGCGTCATGAAGGCGATGCTCGGTCCGATAATCAACCACAGAGGAGACTCCTTCAGGGAGCTCTACAAGGGCGTCTTGGACAAGACCAGGCACCTCTTCCAGACCGAAGGCGAAGTCGTGGTCCTCTCGTCGTCCGGGACCGGAGGAGTCGAGGCGGCGGTTTGGAACCTGATACGCCCCGGCGACACGGCTGTAGTGCCGGTGTTCGGCGAGTTCAGCACGAGGCTTGCCGAGACGGTCGAGATGGCGGGCGGGAAGGCGGTCAAGGTAACCTCCGAGTTCGGCAAGGTCCCCACCCTTGAACAGCTGAAGGAGGCCATGGACCGGCTGGGGAAGTTCAAGGCCATGTTCTTGGTCCACAACGAGACGAGCACCGGAGTGGCTGCTCCCTACTTGGAAGAAGCGTCCAGGTTGGCAAGAGAGCACGGAGCCTTCTCCGTCATCGACGCGATCTCCAGCCTCGGAGGATATGCGATACCTGTCGACAAGTGGGGGGTCGACGTATGCATCACCGGGAGCCAGAAGTGCATTGCCGCGCCCCCTGGCCTGGCGCTGCTGTCGGTGAGCAGAGGGGTCGTAGACTACCTGAAGAGCTCTCCCCCCAAGACGAGATATTTCGAGATACCCAGGTACCTGGAGTATGGAGCAAAAGGAGAGACCCCGTTCACGCCGGCTTTGCCGCTCATCTACGCCCTGGACGAGGCGCTCAACGAGCTGCTGGAAGAAGGGTTCGCGAAGCGAGTGCAGAGGCACGACAGGATGTCCGACCTGCTCTACGACGGCCTCGCCGGCCTTGGGATGAAGGCGGTGGCCGAAAAGTCGGTCAGGTCGAAGACGGTGGTGGCCTCGTACTACCCGCAGGGCGTCGACGACGCCAAGTTCAGGAAGTCGCTGGCGCACGACAAAGGTGTCGTGATAGCCGGGGGATTCGGGCCCTTCGCAGGCAAGGTGTTCCGGGTGGGGTGCATGGGGCAGATCAACGAAGGGTTCGTCTCGACCACCCTCAAAGCTATCTCCGAGACGATGGCAGGCTTCCGCAACTGAAAGTCTTTAAACCCAAGACGGGCGCCGGTCAAAAACGATGACCCTCGACAAAGGGACGCTCATATTCGCGAACTACACCGCCAGGGTGAAGGATACCGGCGAAGGCATAGAGTCGACCCTGGAGGCCGAGGCGAAGAAGCTGAAGATCTTCGAGGAGTCGAGGAAGTACGAGCCCCGGCTCGTCGCTGTAGGGGAGGGGTGGCTGATTTCAGGGCTGGACGCAGAAGTGGCGAAGCTTTCGGTAGGGGAAAAGAAGGAGATTGAGCTCTCGCCCGAAAAAGCCTTCGGGAACAGGGACCCGACCCAGCTGCGGATGGTCCCCCTGCGGAAGTTCGGGGACAGGGAACACGAGCTTACAGTAGGCGACTCGGTCGAGATCGACAACCGCGTAGGGACAATCAGGTTCATAGGTTCTGGAAGGGCGCAGGTGGATTTCAACCACCGGCTGGCCGGCAAGTCCATCGTCTACGATTTCGAAGTGATAAAGAAGGTCGAGTCTGACGACGACAAGGTCCGGGCGCTGGTCGACAGGAGGCTGGCTGGGGACGGGGGGAAGGCGACCTTTGAAACGACGAACGGCGCGCTGACTGTATCAATTCCGGAAGACCTGTTCCTGGTCGAAGGGTTGCAGATAATCAAGCGCGGGATCGCAAACGACGTCTTCAAGTTCATCCCGTCGCTCGCTTCCCTCACCTTCACGGAGAAGTTCTCCAACGAGAAGGCGCAGCCGAAGAAGGAAGAAGCAAAGGAGGCGAAGCCGGCCGCCGACTCTCCCAAGCCGCGAAGGAAGAAGGCCGACGCTCCAGCGCAGACTTCCTAGATAACGTCCGTCGTTTTCGCGAGTGATGCAGCCGCCCTGCTGTCAAGCTTCTTCTTCGACAGGATGGTGTACCGGTCAGGGCGGATCGAGCTCGCTTTCACGAGCGACTGTACCACCATCGCGTCGTCGACACCGATCTGCGAAGCTTCTACCGGGGCGCCCACGTTCTTGAGCGCCGTCCTCACTTTGCGCCAGTCCATGCCGTGGAGCTTCGCCATCATGATGGTCCCGATGCCGCACTTCTCGCCGTGCAGGCCGGACTCCGGCGCGACCATGTCCAGATAGTGGCTGAAGAGGTGCTCTGCCCCTGAGCACGGTCTCGAGCTCCCCGCGATCCCGGCTGCAACGCCTGAGCTGATCAGCGCCTCCACGAGGTCTCTGACGCCGCCCACGTCGAACTTTCCAAGTGCGCGCGAGCGCTTGAGCACGACGTCCGAGCTCATCAACGCAAGGCTCGCCGAGTAGCTCCCGTAGTATTCACCGGTGACCCTGTGCGCGAGCTGCCAGTCTTTGACCGCCGTGAGCTTGGAGACAAGGTCGCCGCACCCGGCCGCGAGCAGCCGCCTTGGCGCGGAGGCGATCACGCCGATGTCAGCGAGAATCCCAACTGGCGGCTTCGCCGTCACCGAGTACGGCCGATCGAGCCCTCTAAGGGAGGCGAAGGGACTCGAGATCCCGTCGTGCGAGGCGCTCGTGGGGACCGAGTAGAAGGGGAGATGGAGCCTGAACGCTGCGAGCTTGCCGACGTCCACGCTCTTGCCTCCTCCGACTCCGACGATGCACCCAGAAGCCCCCGCCGCGGCCATCACCTTCTCGACGTTGGAGATGTCGGCGGCGCTGACCTCGACCCAGACAGGGGAATAGCCGAGCGCAGAGTCTACCGCTGTCTTGACCCTGGTCGTCACGTTGGACCCAGACGCCACCAACACCCTCTTGCCTCCCGCTGAGTCTTGGACGAACTCCCCTAGCTTCGAGATCACGCCGTCTCCGATCAGGACCTTGGTCGGGAGCTCCATAAGGTGGTACAGCGGGTCCACGATTCGCAGTGAGGCGGTCGTGATTTAAGGCCACTGCGGATTCACGGCCAAGAGTCGGATTCGGGGGCGTCCCCTTGGAAAGATTAAATAACTAACGGGAGCCCGCGGGTTCTCAACCGTTCTGAAAGAGGTTTGTGAACATGTCGAGAGATTACAATCAAGTGGGCAGGAAAACCGCCGCGTCAGCCATGTATCATGGGACGACAACGGTGGGCCTCGTATGCTCCGACGGAGTCGTGCTCGCCACAGACACCAGGGTGACGGCAGGGGGCTTCATCGCCCACAAAAGAGGGAAGAAGCTCTTGAAGATCGACGAGAACATCGCCATGACGATCTCCGGCGGGGTGGCCGACGCCCAGAACGTGGTTGATACCCTGAAGTACTATTGCAACCTTTACCGAATGGAAAGGAACCGCCCGATGCCGGTGAAGGCCGCGGCGCAAGTTGTGTCTAACATGCTTTTCTCGTCCAGGTACTACCCCTACATCGCAGACGTGCTGGTGGGAGGGGTGGACAAGAGCGGAGGGTCGCTCTTCAACGTGGATATCTTCGGCTCGCTGAACCAGGAGAAGATGATTGCGACGGGGAGCGGCTCCCCTGTGGCGTACGGGATCCTCGAAGCGGAGTTCAAGGAGGGGATGCCGGTCGCGAAGGCGCACCAGCTGGCAGCGAAGGCGATCATAGCCGCGACGAAGAGGAACGTGGCGACCGGAGACCACTTCGACGTGGCCATCCTGGACAAGGATGGGTTCAGGGAGCTGAGCGAGGCGGAGAAGGACAAGCTCCTGGCCCAGTTCACATCTAACAATTAGTCTTGGAACAGAAAGCCAACGGCGTAAGCCTAATGAGCGCTATTCTGAACAATATCCCAGCGGAGGCTCAGATCACCAGGATCGAGTACGAGGGCCCCCGGATCGCGCTCTACACGAAGAACCCAGCTTACCTCCACAAGAACAGTTACGTGATCTCCGAGATAGTAAACTCACTGAAGAAGAGGGTCGTCACCAGGACTGAGAAGTCGATCAGGAAGCAGGAAAGCGACGCCAGGCAGGTCCTGGACAGGATGCTCCCCCCTGAAGCCGGTGCCTCCAACTACTTCTTCGACGACGCCCTGGGGGAGATCACGGTGGAGGCGGAGAGCCCCCGGCACCTGTCGCAGGAGGCAGGGTTCGACCTCGGGAGCCTGATGGAGCAGACAGGGTGGAAGGTGAAGGTGAGGAGGGCGCCCCACATAAAATCCACCGCGATCCAGAACATGTACTTCGCGCTGAAGGCGGGGAGCGACGCCCGGGAGAAGTTCCTCAGGGAGCTTGGGGAGGCGATATTCAGACCAAGGATGGCTACGGAGGAGCACGTCACCATCAAGACCCTGGGCTCTTTCCAGGAGGTCGGCAGGTCGTGCCTGCTGGTGGAAACGGCAGAGAGCAAGGTGATGTTGGACTGCGGGATTCACCCCGGGTCGCGCAATACGTGGGACGCGTACCCCAGGCTCGACTGGGCCGACATCTCGCCCAACGACCTGGACGCGATTGTGATCAGCCACTCGCATCTGGACCACATGGGGTTCCTCCCGGCCATGTACAAGTACGGCTACGAAGGCCCTGTCTACTGCACAGAGCCAACGCTTCCCCTCATGACGCTACTGCAGAACGACTTCGTGAAGATCGCTCAGATAGAAGGCGGGAGGCTCATCTACGACCAGAAGGACATACGCGACGTGATCCAGCACGCTATCACCCTCCCCTACGGGATGGTGACTGACATCTCTCCCGACATCAAGCTCGTCTTCAACAACGCGGGTCACATCCTCGGGTCGGCGACCGTGCACCTGCACATCGGGGACGGCGCGCACAACATCGTGTACACAGGGGATTACAAGTACGGGAGGACCCAGCTCTTCGACTCGGCGACCTGGAACTACCCCAGGGTGGAGACGCTCATCACGGAGAGCACCTACGGCAACAAGGAAGACATCATGCCTGTCCGCGAGGAGGTCGAGATGAACTTCGTCAACGCCATCAACGGGACGCTCAAGAACGGAGGGAAGGTGTTGATCCCGATACCGGCTGTTGGGAGGGCGCAGGAGATCCTTCTCGTCATTGACCAGTACATGAGGAACAAGGTCTTGGTGGAAGCGCCGGTCTTCACCGAGGGGATGATATCCGAGGCTACCGCGATTCACGTCTCGTACGCCGACTACCTTTCGAGGGAGCTGCGGGCGAAGATACTGGAAGAAGGGGTCAACCCGTTCCAGTCAGAGTATTTCACTGAGGTCGAGCACCCGAGCGACAGGGAAGAGGCGTACAGGGAGGGCCCTGCCATCATAATGGCGACTTCGGGGATGCTCGAGGGAGGGCCGGTGCTGGACTACTTCGAGCACCTCGCGCCGTCGGAAAAGAACAAGATCCTCTTCGTGTCGTACCAGGTCCAGGGGACCATCGGGCGCAGGGTCCTGGACGGCGGGAGCCAGGCGAGCCTGATGGGGACGGACGGGAAGATCAAGATAGTCGACGTCAGGGCGTCGGTCCAGAAGATCGAGGGGTTCAGCGGGCACAGCGACTA
>JAKAPN010000022.1 GCA_021822995.1 archaeon | reverse complement strand
TCCAGTTTCCCCAACGGAGGGCGGTTTCGTTTCGTTCTATAGAAACGTAATGACTTGGGTTCATTGTGCCTCCGCCGGGAATACCTGGTCCTGTGGTGTGTACCGGATAGATGGGATGTTAAATCACGAACGTCCTTACGGATGGCGTCGCGAGTTTGGGCGAGGAGATCAAGTACCCGTCAGCCGAACAAGTTTCGGAGCTCTATGACCTGACCATCAAGGCCTCGGGTGGAGAGCGGGGGTTCGTCAGCAGGTCCAACCTAGACTACCTGTTGGATGCCGTCAAGGACATAGGGGACAAGCTGCCCAAGAGGCAGGCCATTGTGAGGAAGGCCGCCTTCCTGTTGTACAATGTGATTGTCGTTCACCCCTTTCTGAATGGGAACAAGCGAACCGCCTTCGGCCTCGCGGGAGCGTTCTTGGAGGCTAACGGCTACGAGTTGGTTTCCAAGGCCAAGGAGGCCTTTGAACTTCTAATCGGCATCGCGTCAGGAAAGGTCTCGGAGATTGAAGCCGAGGGATGGGTAGCAAGGCATTTAACGGACCTCGGAGTGAAAAGCTAGTCATGGCCCAGGGGCTGAAGACCGCCAAGGGGATACCAGATGAGGAGTTCAGGAGGCTAGCGAAAGCCGTCATCGGCAAGAACAAGGAGCTTCTTGACATGCTGGCCAAGGTCTGACCCGACTTTAGTTCTTGTTGCCGTGTGCGGGGTTCATTGCGCCTCCGCCGGGAATAACTTATCCTACGTTTGGGGTATAGGTAGTGTACACAGGATCTCGACTGTAAGGATGGTTCATCGCGCCGCCAGCAGTGATTCTACAGCACGACTATCCTCCCTCAATACGATCTTCGTATGAACAACTACCCTCGAATGTGCTTTCCTCGATGTCGTACCCAATAGGCACAACTTTCTTCTTGAGTGACTCGTAGGCCAGCCCAATTGCACGCGCTTTGTTATTGAGTGTCTTCTTTGATTCAGAGTATTTGGGTGCGAACTCGGCCAAAAGAGCGGCGAGCTTGTCAATTTGCTCTTGGACCCCGATGGCTGCCACCACTCGTCTGTCCCATGGTTCGATGTAGTATGACAATTCCGACCAGACCCCAATCTTCACAGTATTCAACGAAATCTGTGCAGCCTGGTCGCTAATGCCATTCAGGTATTCGCGGGCGGCGTGGGGATTGAATCCGCTTTCTGACGGTCGGTCCATTGTTGATCTATTCTCCAGATGCAGCCCAGTCTCGCGTGCCTTCGAATGAAGGGCTAGGACATTATTCTCTAATTCGGCCACATCCACATTATAGGATTTAAGACTCTCTTTGATTTGATTGCGGAGGGCCAGAGCGTCAGCGTATCTCCTACTCTTCAAATGGTGAATCATATCGGTGAGGTATCTCGAGTCAGGGTCGTCACCCGACTCCAAGTCAAAACGGATGTACAACCCATCTGGTGAATTCGGACTGCCCTCGAGTTGCTGGGGCCGTTCGAATGACCTGGAACTCCAGTAGTCGATAACGTGCCTCTTGAGCTTCATGTGATACTCCTTGACACGTATTACTCTATCCCTGTGCAACACTCTCCGGCCTTCGAGGAGGAACTGGAATGCACCGCCGAAGATGAAGCCCTCGAATGCCAGGGCTACGCTGCTTGCAAGCATCTGTGAAGGCGCCGGAACATAGTCAATGACGAAGGAAAATGTGGCCCAGCCGACTAGCAGCCCAACAAGCGCCACGCCAAGCATCAGGCCAAAGTAGTAGTATCTCATCTGAGTGAAAGGCAGTTGTTGGTGTTAGATGAATCCATGGGTGACGGGAGGGAGAGCATGGTGAAATACTGAGCCGCCTACGGCTGTTTCGTGATCAAGTGCGATTGAGACATTGTTTAATCACTTCTATGTACAGTCAGACTTCGAGAAACAAGAAAGCGTGAATTAATGCCAAGCTCAAGGCCGCCGAAAAGGAACCGATGTCGTAAGACGAGAGGGTTGGGTTCGCCGTGCATAGGGTTCATTGCGCATCCGCCGCGAGTAAATCGCCATACGTCAATTAACAAATAGGCAAATGAAGAAAGTGGTTACCGGCGTCATGCTTCCAGATGGACTGTTCTCGCCCTCTTCCCAATGGTGCAATTCGAAAGTAGACTAGCGAGTTGTTGACCCCGCTTTCGGAAACTTCGCGAATACTTTCGTAGCATCAACTAGACCGATATACTGCAGTGAAGAACCGAGAGCGGTAATCTCTGACCTCCAAACGTCGATATCAGCTTCCCTCGAGGGCTCGAATGCCAGGTGATAAGAAATCCCATCGGCGGTTCTTTCGTAGTTCAATCCCACAACTACGCGCCCAGGTTCGGCAACCAGCTCCATGCCGTCTTTGGGTCCAGTATGGGCTCTGAATCCTGCTTTCTTAGACAGCCACGAAGCCATTCTTGGGAACAGGGTACTGTGTATGACAGTTGAAATCGGATCGCCGAAAACTCTAACGCCGTTGAATTGTGGATTCACCCCAAGTTCTAGATCTACATCAGCAAACTCCCAGCCGTAAGTGAATAGCGATTTGATCCACTGATCTTCGATTTCGAACAGGGACAATCCGGTCAAGCTCGTCGTTACCGCATTTATGTTGTGAGCGTCTCCTTTCTTGGCTATCGAGTCGAGCACTTCCTTTGTAGCCGTGCGATATGTAGGCGCCTCCCTAATCCTTTCCGCCACTTTGGAGACTGGCATGCTTTGTAACCTTGCTCCCAACTCATGTAGGGTTAGCAGGACGGTCAATTCCTCTATGCTGGCTCTTCTTTGGCATCGCGACAGGAGTCTTAGCGCGGTGTACTCTTCGGGCTTCAGTTCGGATAGGAATTCATCGTACTCTCCAGAACCGCGCAGTTGATTGATGACTTCCTCCATGAGTTCCTTGTCCACCTTCATGAAGAGCGCGAACCGCCCATTCTCGAACTTTGAACGCTTGGCGGCTAATTCGTATCCGAAGTGACTTAGCACGTTTATTGCCATTGGCTCTTTACTGCTTATGATTCGCGCGAGCGCATCGAAACTCCGATGTTCGACCTGGACTTCGAGCTTCTTGGATTTCAGTTCCTTCAACGCCGACTCTAGCGGCACCGCAATCGCTTGCTCGGCATCTGAATTCGTTGGGTAAGGGCCGAGGAGAACCTTGCGGAATCCCCTCGCCCAAGGAGAGTACACATCACTGATTTGTGTAAGTAGCTTGGCTGAACCAGCTACAACCAATCCAACTCTCGCGTAGTCTTGAAACACGTTCCGCATTATCTGTAACAAGTCCTTGTTCGTTGTTAGGACGTCTCCCTCATCGAAAACGAGTATTGCCCCCTTCTTAGTCCCCTTTGACGCCCGTTCGTCGAGGAGTTTCATGAAATCGTCGATGCCGTCTCTCAAAGCAACAAAGGGCGCCCGGGTCAGCTTGCCCGCTTCAGACGCCTTTGCGATGAAACTTATCCCCGGCAAATCGATATCTACTTCCTGAACGGGAATGCCAGCCAAGCGATCGCGTATCTTACGCAAGTAGTTTCGCTCCAGCAAGCCCGCATCATCCGTCGCCTTGACCAACTCTGACAATACTGTGTTGATGAATTCGACCTCATTTCCTGACTGGACGAGTCCCTGGTTAAGTGGGATTTTCGAACTGGCGATGTGCCTCAGGGTAAGTTGTTTCCGTAGCTCATCCAGGAAACTCGTCTTCCCACTGGCTCGTCCACCCAACACCAGGACTCCGCCTTTCTTTCCCCTGATGACCTGTTCACAAACTGTTAGGGCCTGTTCGAGCTCCGACCTCCTGTCGATGAAAAAGTCGCTGGACCCAATGGGGTTTAGGTATTCATATGGATTGGAGTAGATTACCTCGTCTAGGTTGGCGACCTCGCTCACGAAGTTCGCCCATAGTGTCCTGTGCTTAAAGCCTATCATTATGGTTACGCTTTAATGAATCTGATGAATCAGAGGCTTGATTGGGGCTTCTTGCAGAATCCCTCGGCCAGAAAAGGGGGTTCTGCGCGACCTTACGGTGTCTCGTTGCGCCTCCGCCGGGACACTCGCAACTTGTGCGCTCCGAATGTCATTGGGGAAGGTAAGCGCTGAGACAGCCAAGGAACCCGACCCATTGCAGCGCCAACAGCCAGACTGCGACGACCGGGATGAACAGGACCAGGAAGCCTAGCTTCGATGTCTTGTGATGGAACACCACTGCTCCCAAAGCGGCGCCTAGAACTCCCCCCACCAGTGAGATGGATAGCAGCGTCGCCTCTGGTATCCGCCACCCGCCGCGTCGTGCTCGGGCCTTGTCGATGCCCGTGGCTATGAAGCCTATCACGCCGGCAATCAACAGCCAGGAAGCCAGGAGTTCGTAAAGGAGGTTGCTTTGCAGGCAGCCCAACATCAGCCTACAAGCGGCTTGATGCCAGATAAAGAGCCATGCAATCTCGCCGGGGCTGACAGCGCTCCCGCATGAAACTCACAACTTGTGCACTCAAGTTGTGCGTCCGACATTATAAGCTGGGATCTACCAACACCATGTGGCAGCAGACCTGCAGGATGGCGAGCCCTGACGGGCTGGAAGCTCACCGCCGTCGCCTTCCTCTTCGCCCTCTGGGCCCTGAACGTCGGCGCCCTCGTCGTCGGGATACCTATTCTCATCTTCCTCTTCTACCGATTCTGGTCGAACAGGCAGGCCAAGCCCGTGGGAGGGCGGTCCCACTGGATGACCTACCTAGGGGCCTTCCTCCTCTCACTATCTGTCGTCGCGGCGGCCGAGCAGGGGACCTACTCTCCGATGGTCTTCGCCGTCGCCGGGATTACACTGTCGATCCTCGGGGTCTTCCCCGGCTCTGTACAGGAGTTCGTGGGTCAGGTCTCGGGCCCCGCCGCCGAGGCCTTCATGGCCATGTCGGGGAAGAAGCGGGAGGACGCGGGACCCTCTTCCGTCGTCCAGCTCACCACGCTCCCACTCCATTATCTCGACCCGGAGAAGAACGACCCCAGAGAGACCCTCCGCAGGTTCCAGCGCTTCGCTCAGACCCTGGCCGAGCTGGGCCACACTGTCGAAGCGAACATCGAATTCTCCAAGGGAGCGGGGAAGGTCCTGCTGTCAGCGCCTGGGAAGCGTTCGGAGGAACTGGTCCAGGGGCTGCTCATGGTCGCCAAGTCCCAGCTTCCAGAGTTCAGGGCCGAGCTGGTGGAGGTGGAACCTAGGGACTACGCGGAGTCGGTGGCGATTGAGGGGGTACCGGAGGCGTCGGTGGACCCTGTCGCGCCCCTGGCCAGGTTCTTCGTGGAGAACCGCCTCCGGGGCGGGTACAGCGTAAGGATCTCCCCCGCCTGGGTCAACCCCCTCTCCAGATGGTTCGCGGGGTGGAAGCAGAGGAAAATCTCCGAGAGTTCGGGACACCAGCGCGTCGACGACGACAGGACCACCACCGTGGTGGACCACCCCAAACAGGTGGAGCTCGAGGATTCGGTCAGGGGGCTGGACAGGCTCCTGGCTCGCAGGCCAGTTAGGGTTTCGGTCGCGGTCTCGGCCGATGACGGGAGATCCGCCTCTCATGCGGCTGACGCCCTCGTGGGGGCCCTCTCGAGCCAGAAGAGAATCGACGGGCTGAGGGTCAGGGGGCCCAGAGCGACGTCGGCCTCGGGGTGGAGGAGGTCCACCCTGATGCTCCCGGCGGAGGCGGCGCCCTACCTCTGGATACCTCAGGTCGCCCTGGGGATGAAGGTGGCCCCGTCCGCCCAGTTCCACGCGCCCCCGAAGACCCAGGGCGAGATCGTCCTCGGAGAGGCGGTCCGCCTCTCGGGAGGCAAAGGGGACGAGGTGAGGGTCCCCGTCGACCAGCTGACCAAGCACGTCTTCGTCACGGGGATAACCGGTTCAGGGAAGACCACCTCGTGCCAGCTCCTCCTGAGGCAGCTCGCGGCCCTCGGGGTCCCGTTCCTCGTCATCGAGCCGGTGAAAGCCGAGTACCGGAGCCTTCTGCTGGCGGTGAAGGACATGCATGTCTTCACCCCCGGGGAGGAGACCGCCCCGTTCAGGCTGAACATATTCGAACCCCCCGAGGGGGTGAAGGTGCAGGCCCACCTTGAGAACTTGGTGTCGGTCTGGAACTCGTCGTTCGTGTCCTACGCCCCGGTCCCCTACGTGGTCGAGCGGGTCTTCGCCGAGGCCTACAGGGCCTGCGGCTGGAGCCTGGAGGACAACACCCGCGGGAGGCCGGTTACGTTCGACGACGTCGGAGCCGCGGTCAGGAGGGTGGTGAGGGGCCTCGGCTACGAGCCCCGGGTGACCATGGACGTGGAAGCGGCGATCTTCGTCAGGCTGAACTCCCTCGCGCAGGGAGGGAAGAGGCGCCTCTTCGGGACCCCGGCGTCCACCCCCATGGGCGCCATCATTTCGAAGCCCACGGTCATCGAGCTGAAGGAGATTCAGATGAGCGAGGAGAAGGCGTTCGTCGCATCGCTCATCCTCACCGACGTGGCCGAGTACGTCCGGGCCCGTGGGCCGTCGAAGAAGCTCAGGCACTTCACGCTGGTCGAGGAGGCGCACCGGCTGCTGCCGAACCTCTCCCCCCTGAAGGGGAACCCCGAGTCCGCCGACCCCAGGCAGGTCATGGTGGAGCACTTCGGGAACATGCTCGCCGAGCTGCGGGCCTACGGGGAGGGCCTCGGCGTGGTGGAGCAGATACCGACGAAGATACTCCCCGACGCGATAAAGAACACGGCCACGAAGGTGGTCCACAGGCTCCCCGACCGGAGCGACAGGGTCGTGGTGGCGGGGGCGGTGAACGCGAACAAGGAGCAGTCGACGGTGCTGGGCGCCCTCGGCAACGGGGAGGCGGTGGTGAGCATCGAGGGGCACCCAATCCCGGTCCGGGTGGAGGTCAAGGACGAGTGGGGGGTGCGGCGTCGCGACGTGACGGACAGGGAGGTGGAGGAGTGCATGGCGATGTTCTACCGACAGCACCCGCTCCCGGAGCCGGAGGAGCCGCTTGAGGAGAAGATGCGAGAGCGGGTTGACTCGGAGGAGTTCAGGAAGCCGTTCCTGCTAGCGTACCAGGAGTGGGCGAAGACCGGGCGGGTCGAGGGGCTGGGGGAGTTCCTGCTCTCTGAGGCGGCTGGGCTCGGCGGGGCCAAGAAGGACGAGGTCGAGGTGGCGACCAGGGTCCTGGCGCTGGCCACCGCGTACTACCTCCCCTTCAACGCGGAGCAGAGGGAGAGGTTCCCCAGGCTGTTCAGGAAAGAGCTGGAGGCCCATGTCAGGGCGTGAGGGGTCGGAGGCCCCAGAGGACGGCGATGGGTCGAAGGATGAGGGCCTGGAGGAGTTCAGGCAGGAGATACAGGAGAGGGGGGTGGAAGGGGACGAGGAGACGCTGGAGGAGTGGAGGGATGGGCTGGCGAACAAAGACGACGATGTTGGGACCAATGAAGCAAATGATGGGGCAGGAAGCAAGGACGCCGACGGAAAGGACGGGCCATCAGAGCCCAAGGATCAAACCAAGGAAGGCTCGGGACCAGACAAACCTGCGCCGGAGGAGGAGCAGGGCAAGGGAGGGGCCAAGCAGGATGAACCAGAAAAGCCCGGCATGGAAACCGAGTCGATAGACGGCGCGGGTCAGGACAAGAGTCAGGAGACCGGAGATGACGCCGACAAGGATGGTGCCGAGCAAGGGCCCAGGGAAGAACTGGTGGAGGGAGATTCGAAAGATGGCTCGGGCAAAGCGAAGGCACCTGAACCCGAAGCAGCCGAGAGAGCCCTCGGGCCTGAGGGAAGAGCGCAAACCCAGGACGAGACCGGGAAGGCAATCGAGCCTGAGCTGGAGAGGCCCGCCCAAGTCGAGGCTGAAAGCTACATCGTGAACGACAACCAGCTTCTCGTCACAGAACAAGCGAGCCCCCCAGACAGAGAGGAGCAGGCGGAAACGCCCGGTTTGCATCGTTTGCAGGAGGGCATCCAGCGCGAGCGAGAAGAAGAGCCAAGGCTCCTCGAGGCAGTCGACTATGGGAAGGGGGCCAACCTGCGGGTCCCGATGGGCGACCTGGAGCAGGCGGGATACGAACCTCCTGGTCAGAATGCGATCGTCCAGCTGGGGCTGAGGCCGGAGGGGAGCGAGGAGGTCCAGATAGTTTTCGCGAGGTACAGCGCCAGAGACCACAGGGCCGAGGCCTACGTCGGGGACATCGGGGGCGGGAAGGGGAATAGGTACGAGGCGGTTGAGGCAAAGGGGGTCAACGAGGACGCGCTGGTGAGGGCCTTCGAGAGGGGGAAGTGCGACCACCTGGACAATGTCAAGCTGGAACACGGTGGGGACCGGATGCTCCTGAACGTGGACGGGCGGGGGGTGGAGTTGGAGGGCTACAAGATGGCTACAAGTGGATCGCATGTGGTTTTGAGGGGGAAGCTCGAAGGCAGGGACAACTGCAAAGTTGAGTTCGATGGGCATAGGGCCTCGATGAAGTTCGGGAGAGACTACCCTGTGGAGGGGATGAGGATGGAGAAGGATGAGTTGGCGGTGAAGTATGAACAGAGCAGGAACGAGGTGCATGAGCATCGGATACACCTGGAGCATCTTGCCACCCCTGAGAGGCCCTCTCTCAATCAATTCGACAAACCGCAGATGATGGAGCACCTCCAGGTGCTAAACAGGCCACCGGGGAATGAGGGGATGTACCAGGTCGCGTTAGACAAGCCGGCACAAGACGAGGTCAGGAGCCTCCTTACGGATGCCCCAGACTACCGGTTCATGAAAGCCGAGATCAGTGAGCGGCTGGTCCCGAACGTTCTAGAGAGTCTTGGATGGGAAAGAGTCGAGAGGCACCCGTTCAGCCGAGTCAGGAAGGACAATGCAGCGGCAAACGGAGCTGACTGGCTGATGCGAGACCCGGACGAGAACATGGTCTTGGTAGAGGTGAAATGGTTCGAGAACAGGCGAAATGGAATCAAGAAAGCTGCGTCCCAGGTCGAAAAAGACTTTCGAGATTACAACGAAGATCCTGACTTGGATCTCAAGGCGGCTTATATCGCGATAGTAGAGTATGACGAAGAAAACCGTGAGAACAAGCCGATGAAGGTTCACGTTCTGCGGATTATGGCCAAGGAGGAATTGAGATGATTTCGGAAAGCGACGCTGTTAGGGACATGATGAACTCGATTAGCACTATCAGATTCACGGTTGCCGAACCCAAGGAAACAAGGCTCCGGCTCGAGCAACAGGCCGCTTGGCTGGTACTAAGCATGGACAGGAAAGAACCTCGTAATATCGGTCCGCTCAAAGCGATTTGGAAGGACCGGGAGGGAGCAATTTGGTTGGAGACCGTCGAAATAGACGACATGATGTCGTTGGTGGAAAGAGAGTACGGCGAGAAAGGCGTCCACAGGTTTCCTTACGTCGAGCGTGGAGTCGCACCAAGCGGAGACCTCCCCGACGAAGTAGCCAAGTTTCCTCGGGTGGTCACCATGCTGAAGGAGTGCGAGGAGCGCGTAGCGGAGATCTCAGAGAGGACCGGGGTCAGGCTGAAGATAATCTACGACGGGGGGACGGGGGTCGCGACGTTCAGGATCGGAGCAAAGATAGCCGACGCGCCCACGGACATGAGCATCCTTCGCCAGGTCATCCTTCCGATAGCGCAGGTGCTCAGGGAGGCCCATAATGTGGTCGTGAAGGTCGTTTGGGCACGCTATGAGAATCTGTGGGTGGACATCTCATGAGCGGACGGCCAGACAGGCTATCTCGACCTAGCTTTCGCTTCCAGCCGGCGCGCGTGCCTTTCCCTGGAGGCCCGTGCGGTTGCAAGAAGT
>JAKAPN010000021.1:837-9871 GCA_021822995.1 archaeon | reverse complement strand
ATCAACAGAGACGAGGTGAAGGGAGCCCGGCTCGTCTCTTCTCCGGGGTGCATGGCGATCACGGCGATACTCGCGCTGGCTCCGCTACTGAGAGAGAAATCCCTCCAGATCGATCGTGACCACATCGTCGTAGACGCCAAGGTTGGTTCGTCCGGCGCAGGAGGGAAGCCTTCCCTATCCACTCACTTCTCGGAAAGGTTCAGCGTAGTAAGGCCGTACAAGCCGGCCGGACATAGGCACGCCGCGGAGATCGAACAGGTCCTCGCGACGATGGCAGGGGAGGAGGTCCGCGTGTCGATGTCCGCTCACGCGGTCAACATGGTCAGGGGCATCCTCATCACCTCCCATCTGTTCACCACGGTCGAGCCCAAAGCCCCAGACATCTGGAAGGCCTATCGCGCGTTTTACGGCGGAGGCGGGTTCGTCCGCATGGTCAGGGACAAGCAGGGGCCCTTCAGGCTCCCAGACCCCAAGCTGGTGGTAGGCTCCAACTTCTGCGATGTCGGGTTCGAGATCGAGCAGAGGACCGGCCGCCTTGTGGCGCTTTCGGCCACTGACAACCTGATCAAGGGAGCCGCTGGCAACGCGATCCAATCCATGAACCTGATGCTCGGACTGGACGAGAAGACGGGCCTGGCGATGGCGCCCCTCCACCCGGTGTAGCAACATGAGGATTGTCGTCAAAGTGGGCGGAAGTCTGATGAAAACAGGTGTCCCCGCATCCCTCATAGAAGACATCAAGGCCCTCGCCTCCTTGCACCAGATCATCATCGTCCACGGCGGAGGAGAGGTGGTGACCGAGTACGCCACTCGGCTCGGCAAGGAGCAGAAGTTCGTGGTGTCCCCTGACGGGATCCGGAGCAGGTACACAGACCTGGAGACGGCGGAGATCTACCAGATGGTGATGAGCGGGCTTCTCGCAAAGCGCATCGTCAGGGCGCTGGCAAAGGCCGGGCTGAGCGGCGTTTCCGTGTCCGGCGCCGACGCCCGAATCCTCTCCGGGAAGCGCAAGTCGAAGCTGGTGATCATCGACGACAGGGGCAGGAAAGTGGCGATAGAAGGGGGGTACACCGGGAAGGTGGTGGGGGTCAACGCGCCTCTGCTCGAATCTCTACTGTCGCAAGGGTACGTCCCCGTCGTGTCGCCCGTGGCCTCAGGGGACGAGGCAGAGCCTCTCAACGTGGACGGCGACCGGGCGGCTTCCGCCGTCGCAGCCGGGATCAGAGCCGACGCTGTGGTCTTCTTCACGAACGTGGACGGGCTGGTGCTCGACGGAAACCTGGTCCCCCGACTGACGACCTCGGAGGCGTCGTCGAGGCTCCACGACATCGGGTTTGGGATGCAGAAGAAGGTGATGGGCGCGGTGGAAGCGATCGAAGGCGGCGTCAGCGAAGCGATCATCTGCTCGGGAGGCCGGCAGGAGCCGCTGAGCCGCGCCTTGTCCCACGAAGCCTGCACGGTGATCAGCAGCCGATGAGCGGCATAGAAGAGCTCGAGGGGGCGTTCGGCGCGTCAGCCTTCAAGAAGTTCCCGATCGCCATTGTCAGGGGCAAGGGCTCGCTGGTATGGGACTCGGACGGAAAGGAGTACATCGACTTCATGAGCGGAATCGGGGTCGCGATCGTCGGGCACTGCAACGACGCGGTCGTCGAAGCAGTAAGGGCGCAGTCCGAGAAGCTGATAACCTGCCACGGCTCGTTCTACAACGACGCCCGGGCTGGGTTCCTGGAGCGGCTGGTGAAGGCCGCGCCGCGGGGGCTTGGCAAAGCCCTCCTTACCAACACCGGGACCGAATCCGTCGAAGCCGCCATTAAGCTCGCGAGGCGTCACACCTCCAGGAAGAAGATAGTGTCGATGAAGGGTGGCTTCCATGGGAAGACCTACGGCTCGCTCTCAGCCACCTGGAACAAGAAGTACAGGGACCCGTTCGGGCCGCTCCTCGAAGGGTTCGACTTCGCGGAGTTCGGCGACGCCCAGTCGCTTTCCCAGCTCGTAGACGCGGACACCGCCGCGGTGATCGCCGAACCCATCCAGGGGGAATCGGGAGTCATCGTCCCCCCTCAGGACTACTTCAAGGAGGTCAGAGAGATCTGCGACAAAAGAGGGGCTCTGCTGATCTTGGACGAAATCCAGTCGGGCCTCGGCAGGACCGGGAAGATGTGGGCGTCAGAGCATTTCGGCGTCGTCCCTGACATCATGTCCGTCTCCAAGGGTCTCGGTGGGGGCCTCCCCATCGGGGCGGCTGTCGCTACCGACGAGGTCGCGGGGAGCCTCAAGGGCGGGGAGCACACCAGCACCTTTGCGGGGAACCCGCTCTCTTGCGCCGCGGGGTCGGCTACGCTCGACTTCATCGCCAAGAACGATCTTCCCTCCAGGGCCAAGGAGAAGGGTGAGGTCCTGAGAGCCGAGCTGGCCAAGATCGCGTCCGCCCACATGCTGGTAAAGGAGGTGCGGGGGCTCGGGATGATGTTAGCGATGCAGACCCGGGTCGACATACTCTCACAGCTGCAGTCGGCCCAGGCCAAGGGGGTCATCTTCGCCTATTCGGGGCGGGACACCTTCAGGCTCTTGCCTGCGCTGGTGATGCCCGACTCCCAGTTGTCCCAGGGGGCTGCCGTGCTTGACGGCGTCCTCGGCGAGGCAGAGAAGGGCCGAGTTTAGCGAGATGAGCGCGCGAAGCAGCCCGGTGCGGCTGCTCGAGAACTCGTTGGGCGTTTACTCGCCCACGGGCGAAGAGGGGGAGCTCGCCTCGTACCTCGCCGACGAGATGAAACTATTCGGCTATTCCAGAGTACGCGTCGACCGCGCGGGGAACGTGCTCGGCGAGTCCGGCAGCGGGGAGATCCGCCTGCTGCTCTGCGGCCACATGGACACCGTCCCAGGCAAGCTCGTCGTCCGGAAGACCAGGGACGCTCTCTTCGGAAGGGGGGCGGCAGACGCCAAGTCCCCATTATGCGCGCTTCTGGTCGCCGGCGCCGAGGCAGCCGTCCCAGGGGTCAGCGTCACCTTCGCAGCTGTCACCGAAGAGGAGGGAGACGGCGCCGGGATCGAGCAGCTCATGAAGAGCGGGCGCAAGTTCGACTACGCTGTCTTTGGGGAACCCGCTGGAGCTGACAGAATGACCATCGGTTACCGAGGTAGGGTCGGGCTAAAGGTGAAGATCCAGACGGCCGGCGGGCACGCCGGGTCCCCCTGGGCCCACAGTAGCGCCTTCGACGAGTTCTCCGCGATGATGACGAGGCTGAAGCGATACGAGCTGTCGAACTCTGTCGAAGGAGACCACTTCAGGTCCCTTTCTCTCACACCTACCGTCGTCACGGCAGGCTCGTATCAGAACGTCGTCCCGGCGCTGTGCGAGGCCACGCTCGACCTGCGACTCCCTCCTTCGGTGCACTCGTCGGTCGCGGTAAGGGAAGTTCGCGCCCTCGCCGAAATGGCTGGCGAGGGGGTCAAGGTCAAGCTGACTGCAGGTCCGCCCACCGAGGCCTACGAAGCTGACGCTGGGTCGACCCTCGTCAGAGCGTTCCAGAGGGCGATCATCGTGGGCCTGAATTCGAAACCGAAGCTTGTGCGGAAGACCGGCACCGGAGACATGAACACCTTCGCCCATAAGGGAGGCGCCCAGTGCATAACTTACGGTCCGGGCCTCTCGGCAACCAGCCACACCGACGGGGAGACGGTCCAGATCAAGGACTACCTGAACAGCATCGGAGTGGTGAAGGAAGCCATAGCCCAGCTGGCCAAGCTCGATTCCGCCGGCCCAGCTAGACCCTGATCTCTTCCAGCCCGAACCGCTTGATGAGGCCGACGACCTTCTCCTTATGAGGGCCGAGCCCTTTCCAGTCGAGCACCGCATATCGCACCGGTGCGTTCGTCCTCTGGAGCATCTGGCCGAAAACCCCCTCGTCGACGTGCTCAAGAGCATACTTCGGCGCCACGAACGAAAGCGCCATCTCTTCCTCCACGAGGAGTTTCGTGAACTTCTCCGGGTAGTGCGTCCCCCCGAACCCTATGGCCACCTTCGTCCAGATCTCCCGGCTGGCGAGGCTGTCCATCAGGGCCCTTGCGACGACTCCGGCCGCATTCTTGTCTCCCCAGTGCCTCTCTGACGACCCGAGCTCGACGAAAAGAACGGGCTTGAGGAGCGAGGTGGGTCCGTGGTGAGTGGCTTCCAGCGTGACCTCATAGCCTTCCGCCTCGGACCTGCGCGCCCAGAGCGCGCGAAGATAGTTCTTCAGCAGCGCCGGGTCCGCCCTCCCGAGCTCTCTGCCTGCCCCCCCGAACTTCGCTTCTGCGGAGAAGTTCCCAGTCGTGTGCGCGGTGAGCGAAGCGATGCCGGATTCGGCTGAATGCCTTGACAGGAATATGTATGCCTGGGGGTTGAAGTATTCGTCCAAGCTCGGCGGGGAGACAATCGTTCCCTCGAACCTCGCCAGCAGGTATGGGCCCTTCTGGTAGACCGCCTCCCCGTGAAGGTTCACCCCGGTAGACGTGAAACCAGCCACTTCTACGAGAGCATCCGCGAGCGTGCTCGAGGCGACATCCGTGGTGGAAGAAACGATTACGGTCGCGGGCTCGCCCTGCGGAGTCACGGAGGGCATGAGCATACACTAAGGATATAAGCCGAAGATGGAGGTCAGCCAGTGAACATGGGGTTCCGAGAGTTCCTCAGGTCTTCTGCTGCAATCTTCAGGCTTGCCCACAAGAGCGACAGGGACGAGTTCACCCTCTATCTCAAGCTCGTAGCCCTGGGCATAGCCGTGGTCGGGACCATCGGTTTCATCATAAAGCTGGTCGGAAGCATCTTCTTCGGATGAAAGGTTATTAGGCAAACAGAATTCGGCCTGTTTTCACCGTGTCCGTTCTGAGCGACCAAGAGCGAAGCAGTTCCATATTCCCGGTAAAGACCACCGGAGGTCAGGAAAGGACCGTGGCGACTTTCGTCGCCAACAGGGCGGTCCAGAAAGCGAAGCCGATCTATTCAGTCCTCGCACTCGACACCTGGAAAGGGTACGTCCTCTTCGAGGCCCCGAACAGCCAGGTGGTTGACGAAAGCATCCAGGGGTTCAAGCACGTCAGGAGCAAGATTCCCGGCATGATGCAGTACTCTGACATCGAGAAGTTCCTTGTGACGAAGTCCATGGTGGCGGAGCTCAACGAGGGCGACACCGTGGAGATCGTCGCAGGCCCGTTCAAGACGATGAGGGCGAAGATCTCTCGGGTCGAGAAAGAGAAGCAGGAGATCACGGTGTCACTCCTTGACACCGCTTTTGCACTCCCCATCACCATCGACGCGACCTACGTCAAGATCGTCGAGCGCGCGAAGCCGGAGCAGCCGAAGTGATCCTAGTTGGGTGAAAAGCAACTCATCAACGTCCTAGTGACCGGCGGGGAAGCCAGCGCAGGCCCGCCACTCGGCCCGGCACTGGGCCCCCTGGGTGTCAACGTCCTCGGCATCGTGAACGAGATCAACAAGCAGACTTCAGGGTTCAAGGGGATGAGGGTCCCAGTCAAGGTCGAGGTCGACAAGGAGACCAAGCAGTTCGCCGTCTCAGTCGGCACTCCAACCACATCCGCCCTGATTGCAAAGGAGTCGGGTATCCCCAAAGGGTCGTCCAAGCCCAACGTGGACTTCGTAGGAGCGCTCACCATGGACCAGGTGGTGACCATAGCGAAGAGCAAGGTTGAGGGGTCTTATGCAGCCAACATCCGGTCGGCGGCCAAAGAGGTAGTCGGGAGCTGTGTGAGCATGGGAGTGAAGGTAGAAGGGAAGGACGCAAGGGTGTTCATGAAAGAGATAGACGAAGGTAAGTGGGACTCGAAGTTCCAATAGAGGACATAACGCTTTTAACCGATGTGCCAAGGCTCGGCAAGGAATTCGTGAAGATTACATGCTCTCGAACCAGCAGCTCGCAGAACTGGTCAAGAAGGGAAAAGGCCAGTCCAAGGAAGCGAAGTTCACCCAGTCAGTAGAAGTCCTCATCACCCTGAAGGAGGTCGACCCCAAAAAGACCGACCTCAACATCAATGAGATAGTCTATCTGCCGCACCCTACTTCGAAGCAGGCCCGGGTGGCCTACATCGGCTCCGGTGACCTGGCCGTCAGGGCGAAGAACGCGAAGGCTGACCTGGTGATGGACTCGTCGCAGCTGGAGAACTACGGCGGCAGCAAGCGCGACGCGAAGAAGCTGGCCAGGGCGTACGACTTCTTCCTGGCTGACACCGCGCTCATGCCCAGGGTAGGCAAGATCCTCGGTCAAGCCCTAGGCCCGAAGGGGAAGATACCGTCACCTGTTCCGCCGAATTCGCCCATCGAGGCGATGATCAACAGGATGCGGACCGCGGTCAGGGTCAGGAGCAGGGGGTCGCTGGGGGTCATGGCGAAGGTCGGGGACAGCAAGCTGAGCGAGGCCGACCTCTCTGAGAACATCATCGCGGTGGTCAACGCCGTCACCAAGAAGCTCCCCAACGGCGACAAGAACATCAAGACGCTAATGGTCAAGACGACGATGGGCAAGCCTGCAAAACAGGCGGTGGACTAGATTGAGCAAGACCGTCCAAGTCCAGAAGAAGCACAACCAGGAAAAGGTCGACGCGGTGGAGAAGGTCTCCCTGCTCGCCCAGAAGTATCCGGTCCTCGCTGTAACGAGCCTGTCCAAGGTCAGGGCCAGCCAGCTGATGGCGGTCCGCAAGGCGCTCAGGCAGCACGCCGAGGTCTTCGTGGTCAAGAACAAGCTCGCCATCCTCGGGCTGAAGAAGGCAGGAATCAAGAACGCCGACCAGCTCCTGTCCCATCTCACGGGCCAGAACGCCCTCATATTCTCCACTTACGATCCGTTCAAGCTCTTCCTCACCCTGGACAAGAACAAGGTGTACCTTGCCGCGAGGGCGGGTGACAAGGCACCGGACGACATCATCGTCCCCGCAGGTAACACGAGCCTCCCCGCAGGACCGGTCCTCAGCGAGTTCAGGGAGGCAGGCATACAGACGAAGATCGAAGGCGGCAGCATCTGGGTGAACAAGGACTCGGTGGCCGTCAAGAAGGGAGGCGAGATTACACCGAAGCTTGCGAGCTTGCTTTCGAAGCTCAACATCAAGCCCATCAGGGCCGGGCTCGCCATAGCGCTGGCCTACGAAAGCGGGCTGATCTATGCCGGCGACGTGGTCGCCATCGACCTCGAGAAGTACAGGTCGAGCCTGATGGAGGCATATTCTTCATCCAGGGGTCTGGCGATACTCATAGGCTACGTGACGAAGGAGACCGCACCTGACATCCTTGCCCGGGCTTACAGAGAAGCCCTGAGCCTGCAGGTGGAAGCGGGGTTCCTCGACAAGGAGACCGCACCTCTGATACTCGGAAGGGCAGAGGCAGAAGCGGCTTCACTGACGGCCGCGGCCAAGGAAAAGGGCCTCAAAGAATAGAAGCGAACCGCCCTCTTCGGTCACTTTCAGAAACGTGAACCCAAGCTCCGCTGAGTCTGAAGGTAAGAAAAAAGACTTTGTGTGTCTCTTAGCCGAAGAGAGAAGCGAGACCCTGTAGAGCCTCTTCTTCCTTCTTCTCCTCTTCCTTTGGCTTCTCTTCTGCCTTTGCGGGTGCTGCGCCGGGTCCCGCTGCAGCCACTGCGGGAGCAGCAGCCATGGTGGCAGCGTTCTTCAGCGCCTCGTCGATGTTGACCTCGCTGAGGGCGGAAGCCAGAGCCTTGATCTTCACTTCGTCTGGTGCAGAGCCAGTGGCCTTGACCACGCTGGTCAGGTTCTCTTCGTTCACCGGCTTGCCAAGCTTGTGGAGGAGGAGGGCAGCGTAAACGTACTCCATTTGAATTCGGAAAGGCGGACTTTGTTTGGTATTTAACTATTTGACGCCGTCGGACCCGATTCCTTTCGCGACATCACCACGTATTCGGGCTCGAACCCCAGCTTCTCGTAGAGCGAGTATGCCACCTTGTTGTTGGCTCTGACCATGAGCCCGGTCATCGGATCGCGCCTGTGCCTGCTCACTTCGAGCGCGTGCTTCAGGAGAGCTTCCCCGACCTTCCTCCCCCTGAAAGCAGGTACTACGAAGAGGTCGTAGATCCACCCGACCTTCTCGTCGCTGAAGGGCCGCTCCGAGAGCCCGAGCCACACGTAGCCGGCGATGTCAGGACCCCCGTCTACGACGGCAACATACACCGCGCTCTCTGGCATCCCCAGGAGCTGTTCCATCCTGTCTGCGAAGATCCGCTTCGCGCGATCAGCACTTTCCCGCTCAAAATCGGCGAGCTCGTCTGGCAGCTCCTCCACCGACAGCCGCTTGACCAGCGGGAGCTCATCCTTCCTTGCCGGCCTGATGATGACGTCGGATGGCATAAGCATGAAACGCATCCCAGAGGTCCCGTAAATCGTTGTCCCCTACGCTCTGCGGCCGGTCTTCGCCGCCATCCCAAGTTTATCTACTTCAGACCAGGGACATCTCGAAGCCCAGTTGAATGAAAAAAAGCTGGCCCTGAAGGCGAAGTTCTCAGCCGACTACAAGCGGTACTATTTCGTCGACCTGTTCAGGCGCGAAGGCTACATGAGGAAGAAATGCGAAAACTGCGGCAAGTTCTTCTGGACCCTCGATTCCGAGAGGAAGCGCTGCGACGACCAGCCCTGCTCGCCCTACACATTCATCGGAGACCCGCCGACTTCAAAGAAGTTCAGCTACGTCGAGGCATGGAAAGCCGTCGAGTCTTTCTTCGCGAAGAACAAGCACGCGGTGGTGAAAAGATACCCGGTGGTGAGCCGCTGGCGTCCGGACCTCTTCTTCACCGTCGCTTCGATCATCGACTTCCAGAGGGTGGAGGGAGGCAAGGTGGTCTTCTCGCTGCCTGCCAACCCGCTGGTGGTCCCCCAGATGTGCCTGCGGTTCAACGACGTCCCCACCGTGGGCGTCAACGGGAAGCACGGGACGTCGTTCTGCATGATAGGTCAGACGGCTCTGGCCAACAAGGAGGGGTACTGGAAGGACAAGACCATAGACCTCGACTTCGACCTCCTCACCAAGACCTTCGGGATC
>JAKAPN010000021.1:0-827 GCA_021822995.1 archaeon | reverse complement strand
GCTTCGACGAAGACGTGTGGATGGGCTACGGCGCCTTCGGCTACTCCCTCCAGTTCAACGTCCGCGGCCTTGAAACTGGGAACGCGGTCTTCACAGCCTTCGAGGGGTCCCCGGAAAGGTACGTCCCACTGAAGGAGCCCGTCGTGGACATGGGGGCCGGGCTCGAGCGCCTAACATGGCTGAGCCAAGGGACCCCTACGGCCTACGACTCCTACTTCGCACCCATCATCAGGCGGATGAGGGAGGACAACAGACTGGAGTACGACGAGAAGCTCTTCCGCCGCTATTCCGCTCTCGCTGGGGAGATCAATCTAGACGAATATCATAACCTCGACGACGCACGGCAGAAGATAGCGAAGGCGCTGGGGGAGGACACTTCGAACCTCTGGGGCCAGTTCGGCGCCCTCGAAGCCATGTACGCGATAGCCGACCACACCAGGACGCTCCTTTTCGCGGTCGCAGACGGGATGCTGCCGAGCAACTCGGGGGGAGGCTACAACCTCAGGATGATCTTCCGCAGGACCAGGAACTTCATCAAATACTACAAGTTCAACCTTCAGATCCCGGACCTCATCGACTGGCACATCGCCCAACTCAAGGGCATGTACCCCGAGCTCGAGGGGCACGGGCCTGACGTTAAGGAAGTCCTTGGAGTCGAAGAGACCAGGTTCCTGTCCTCTTCGGAAAGGGTCTCGAAGATAGTTTCGTCCCTTTCGACCCAGGGCGCGGAGCTTACCACGGACGACCTTGTGAGGCTGTACGACTCTGACGGGGTGACCCCGGAACAGCTCATGGAGGAGGGCGCCAAAGTGAGCCCGCCCGAGGGG
>JAKAPN010000020.1:210-9901 GCA_021822995.1 archaeon | reverse complement strand
GGACTGTCCATTTGTACTGCAATTGGATACTTCCGGGCTCGCTGCCCCGATGAGCGCGCCCAAACGTGCGGTGTTAAACGTTGCCCGCGGAGACAAGATTCAAATTATATGAGAGGAGCCGCGCTCGAAAGATTGACTAGCAGCGCCAACAGGCTCGCCGACGAAAAGAGCCCCTACCTTCAGGAGCACGCGCGCAACCCGGTGGACTGGTGGCCCTGGGGGAAGGAGGCGGCGGCTAAGGCGAAGAACGACGGCAAACCCATCTTCCTGAGCATCGGCTACTCCACCTGCCACTGGTGCCACGTCATGCGCCGCGAGTCATTCGAGGACTCGAAGACGGCCGCGTTCATCAACAAGAACTTCATACCGGTGAAGGTAGACAGGGAGGAGCGCCCCGAGGTCGACGCTTACTACATGAGCGCCGTACAGGCGATGACGGGAGGGGGCGGATGGCCATTGAGCGTCTTCCTGACCCCCGACCTGAAGCCGTTCTACGGGGGGACATACTTCCCGCCCGAGCGCAGGCAGGGCATGCCGAGCTTCATGGAAGTGCTCACATTCGTGTCAAACCTCTGGCGGGAAAAGCGGGAGCAGGTGATCGCCAACACCGAGCAGGTGGTCAAGGCGACATCTGTCGCGCCCGGCGGACCTGGCGGGGAGCTGAAGAAGGGGGCGATCGACGACGGGTACGCCGACCTGCTGTCCTCGTTCGACCCTGACCATGGAGGTTTCGGGACCGCTCCGAAGTTCCCGCTCCCCCTAGCGCTCGGTTTCATGCTGAGGTACCACTTCAGGACAGGCAAGGAGCTCGCCAAGGGGTGCGTCACAAAGACCCTGGACGAGATGATGGCAGGAGGGATACGGGACCACCTGGGAGGAGGGTTCCACAGATACTCGACGGACAGGGTTTGGCTGGTCCCTCACTTCGAGAAGATGCTCTACGACAACGCGCTCTTGGCAAGGGCGTACGCGGAGGGGTACCAGGTCACCGGGAGACGCGAGTATGCCGAAGTCGTCCGTGAAACGTTGGGCTGGATCTCCCGTGAGATGAGGAGCCCCGAAGGAGGGCTCTACTCCGCCCAGGACGCCGACAGCGCGCAAGGAGAAGGCTACTACTACACTTGGACGCCGCAGGAGGTCGCCGAGACCCTGGGTCGGGAGGACGGAGAAGGATTCTGCAGGGCTTACGGAGTCACGAACACCGGCAACTTCGGAGGAAGGTCGTTGCTCACCCTCTCCGGCGCGAGCCACTCGGAGAAGGAGCGGGAGAGACTCGCCCGATCCAAGAAGGCCCTTTACTCGGCGCGCCTGAAGAGGGCGAGGCCTTCGACAGACGACAAAGTGCTCACGTCGTGGAATGGCCTGGCGATATCGGCGTTCGCGTACGCGGGCGGGGCGCTGGGTGACCGCGGGCTGGTGGACGATGCCATCGGGGCGGCGAACTTCGTCCTGCAGAAGAACTCCCGGAACGGCAGGCTCCTTCGGAGGTACGCCGGAGGACAGGCTGCGCTCGCGGGCACGCTGGAAGACTACGCCTTCTTCATCCAGGGGCTGTTGGACCTCTTCGAAGCATCGTCGGAGCCGTCGTGGCTCGCAGAAGCGACAAGGCTGGCAAGGACGATGATGCAAGACTTCGAGGACGCTGACGTAGGGGGGTTCTTCCTCACGGTGGAGCCCGACCCCGTCAGGCTGAAGGAGAGCTACGATGGGCCGACCCCGTCGGGGAACTCCGTGGCCGTGATGGACCTCATCAGGCTGACGGAGCTGACCGGGGACAGAGAGTACGCCGGGCACGCCGAGAAGACGCTGAAAGCGTTCGGAAGGGAGATCGAAGGCAGCCCCACATCCCACGTCTGGATGCTGGCTGGGGAAGACCTGCTGGTCAACGGGACCAGGGAGGTTGTCGTCACCGCCCCCATGATGAAGGAAGCCGAGACGATGAAAGCCGAGGTGCTGAGGAGGTTCGCCCCCGACAGGGCGGTCATCACGGCCACAGCCAAGACGTTCCCTGACCTTGCGAAGCTGAGCTCCCTGTTGGAAGGGAGGGAGCCGATGTCGGGGCCGAGGGCGTACGTCTGCGAGGGGTTTTCGTGCAAGGTGCCGGCCGAGTCGATAGGCGCGCTAGCCGCGCAGCTCGGGGCTCGCTAAGAGTTTTATCGCCGACCTGGAGGCGGGCGTCCATGCCTGGTGTCTGGGAGATCAGAGGGCTCTTCGGCAATGAATACGCCATGGAAGAGGCCATCGAAGAGCTGAAGGAGCAAAAGGGGCTCGAGTGGACGGTCCTCGACAGGAGGAACCTCTCGGTGCGGTTCCCGAAGAGGGACGCGCAAGGAGTGGAGGTGGTAAAGCGGATACTCGAGATCCACCACGGATACACGGAGCACGAGGGCCCGCTGGGCGAGTACGACAGCATGAAGCGCAAAGAGCGCGAAGAGAAGCTGAAAAGGGAAGAGAAGAAGCGCAAGCTAGCTCAGAAGCGGTAGATCCCGGTCAGCCGTAGGCGGAGTAGACGGACGGATAGGCGCTTATCAGAGCCAGGTTCAGCTCCAGCACGTTGACATAGGGGTCGCCGGTCACGAAGAGGGTCCACTGCTCATGGGACATCACGAGGCCGTCGAGGCTCGCGGCAGGTATTCCAGTGGCGTTGGAGATCCGCGGCACCTGGGATAGTGCGTCCGCGAGCAGTATGTCCGGGTCGACCCCTGAGGCTGATGCCGTTTGCGGGTTCGTCTCGTTCCTCGCATGGAAGAAGATGGGGAGTGTGAACCCGTTGTCTATGTAGTACGAGCCCACGGACCTCCCGCCCAGCTGAGCCTGGCTCCCGTTGGCCTGGTATGGGAAGGCCGCCTGGGAGATGCCTGTTACGAGCAGCGGGTAGGCCAGCCCGCATACGAGCATCGACAGCACGGACAGGACGACCACCGGCCTGTACGTCTTCCACTTCGAATTGCTTGAACTCAAACCCAAGCCCCCTAGAGCGCTCCCAGCAGCAGGTCGATCGCCTTGATGCCTACGAATGGGACGATTATCCCTCCCACGCCGTAGACGAGGACATTCCGCAGGAAGAGCGACATCGTGCTGGACGGCTTGAACGTCACCCCTCTCATGGCGAGGGGGATGAGCAGCGGTATGATTATGGCGTTGAAGATCAGCGCCGAGAGGACGGCCGTCTGCAGCCCAAGGCCGAGGATGTTGAACGCCCGCAGGGCTGGTATCGTGGAGGCGAAGAGCACTGGGAGTATGGCGAAATATTTTGCAACGTCGTTGGAGATGCTGAAGGCGGTCACGGCACCCCGGGTCATCAGGAGCTGCTTTCCGAGGAGGACCACCTCGATGATCTTCGCAGGGTTGGATTCGAGGTCCACCATGTTCGCAGCTTCCTTGGCTGACTCCGTCCCTGAGTTCATTGCGAGCCCGACGTCGGCGGCCGCCAGGGCAGGGGCATCGTTGGTCCCGTCCCCGATCATTGCGACGACGTGGTTGCGAGACTGCTCCTTGAGCACGATGCCGTACTTGTCCTCGGGCTTGACCTGGGCCATGAACTCGTCGACGCCCACCTCCGAAGCGATGCTCTTCGCGGTCAGGGGTTGGTCCCCTGTTATCATCACCGGCCTTATCGACATGGCCTTCACGGCGTTGATCTTCTCCCTTGTCCCGGGCTTCAGTACGTCCTTCAGCCTCACCAGCCCTATCACTTCGTGGTCGCGCGCCACAGCCATGGGCGTGTCCCCCTGCGAGGCGATCTTCTCCACCAGTTCCTGGAAGCCGTCGGGAACCCTGAAGCCAGCCTTCAAGGAGTCAGGCGCCCCTTTGACGATCTCCGTCTCCTCCCCTGAAAGGTGCATGCCCTGGTCGCTCGCGTCCTCGACGAAGAACTTCCGCCTTACCCTCTGGATGCTCCCCTTTGGAAGGACGAAGCTGGCCCCGAAGTGGAGCTTCACCCCGCTGGTCCGCGTGTTGGCCGAGAAGTCGTAGACCTCGGAGAGAGTTAGTGCGTTCAGCTCTCTCGGGACGTACCCCTTCTCATAGGCTAGCCTGATGACGCTGCGCCCCTCTGGGGTGTCGTCGAACCATGAAGAAAGGAAGGCCGCCTCCCCGACCTCCTTCTCCGTCCGGCCCCCAAGCGGAATGAGCTCCACCGCCTGCCTGTTCCCCACTGTGATTGTGCCTGTCTTGTCCAGGAGGATTACGTCTGTGTCCCCGGCCGTCTCAATCGCCCTGCCTGACTTCGCGACGACCTTCCTTTCGTACAGGCGCGTTATCCCCGAAAGGCCGATAGCTGGGAGGAGGGCCCCGATGGTCGTCGGGAGGAGACAGACGTACAGCGCTATGAGCACCGAAAGGTCGGCGCCGAGCCCGAAGGTCACGGACAGGCCGAGGATCGACGCTATGATCATGGTGAATATGGCCGTAAGTCCGAAGAGGACCATTGTGATTGCGACCTCGTTGGGGGTCTTGGGGCGCTTGGAGGACTCGACCAGCTTGACCATCTGGTCCAGGTAGCTCTCGCCGGGGTTCGTGACCACCCTTGCGGTCATCGTGTCGCTGACCACCCTGGAGCCCCCGATCAGGCTGTCTCCGGGAGCCTTGCGGGCGGGGGCGGACTCGCCGGTGACCAGAGACTCGTCCACCATGGCTATCCCCTCCAAGACCTCGGCGTCCATGGGGACGACGTCTCCCTTCTCCAACAGGACCAGGTCCCCCTTCTGGAGCTTGGTCGACTCGGTGCGTATGATCTGCCGCTCCCACCCTTCAGTGACTACCTTCTTTGCCGGGACTTCGGTTTCCAGCTGCTTCAGGCTGGTGGCCGTGTTCTTCGCCTGCTGTTCTGCCAGCGAGTCGGAGAGGGTACTGAACCAGACCGTGACGAGCAGTATGGCGGCCACCTCTGCATAGAAGCCCCGGTCCCCGATGCTGGAGAACGGGATGAAGGCAGACGGGAAGACGGCCATGGCCGCGACGACGAAGAAAGTCAGCTCGACGATGAACATCACGGGGTTAGCGACGAGGGAGATAGGGTTCAGCCTGACCACCGAGTCCACCAGTGTCTTCGAGGTCAGGGCGGAAGGGCGGCGGGGGAACCGCCTCTTCCCCAGGAGCCTGTCCAAACGTGGGACGCGCCTAGCCAAGGAAGTTCACCATCCCCTGGAAGTAGGCCAGCAGGGGTCCGAGCAGCAGGAACGGCAGGAACGCAAGTACGACGAGGAGGATGATGGCGCCCATCAGGACGAAGGAGAAAGAGAAGCTGTCAGTCCTGAGGCTTTCCTGGCCCACCCTCTTCCGGCCGACCATGGAGCCTGAAAGGGCGAGGAGGATCGCGATGGGGGCGAACCGGCCGACGAATATCACCGCGGCCGTGGCCAAGTTGAAGAAGGGGGTGTTGGCAGCTGCACCGAAGAAGTCCGAGCCGTTGTTGGCAGCCGATGATGCGAACTCGTACAGGACCTGAGTGAATCCCACGGAAGTCGGCAGGGATGAAAAGCCAGGGATTGCGTCCACCGCCCTGGTGGCGTAAGCAGCCAGCGTGGGGACGAGGACGATGACCGGGTGTATCAGGAAGGCTATCATAACGAGCTTGATGTCGCGGGCGTTGATTTTCATCCCCAGATATTCCGGGGTCCGCCCGGTCATCAGCCCGACGACGAAGACCGTGAGGACTACGTACATCATCATGTACATGACGCCAATCCCTTCGCCGCCAGGGGTCGCCTGGATGAGCATCCCCATGAAGGCTGACAGTATCCCCAGCGGGTTTATCCCCGAGAGCGAGGCGTTCACCGAGCCAGTGGTCACCGCAGTAGTGACCACGGTCCAGAACGTGGAGAAGAAACCCCCGAACCTGGTCTCAATCCCAGGTCCGACGGCCGGCAGCGTTGGGATGAAAGCTATGGCGAGGTCGATCGCGAAGAGGCCGAAGGATGCGATCAATATGGGGAGGACTTCCCTCTTCTTTCCAACCAGCTCGCCGAAGGCGAAGACGAGGGTCGTAGGCAGGAGGAGCATAAGGTAGATCTGCAGTATGTCAGTCGCCGGGCCCGGGTTCTGGAACGGGTAAGCCGAGTTGGCGCCGAAGAAACCCCCGCCGTTGGTGCCGATCTGCATGATGGACACCAAGGAGGCGACCGGACCCACCAGGAGGGTCTGGCTGGCGCCCTCAACGGTCTTCACGGTCACGTAGCCCCCCACAGTCTGCGGCACGCCGAGCGCGACCAGGACAACGGCCGCAACCAGGCTCAGGGGAATCAGCAGCCGCGTCAGGACCCTTACGAAGTCCACGTAGAAGTTGCCCATGTGGGTTGACCCTGCCCTGAACCCCCTCACCATGGCTGCCATCACGCAGATTCCTGTCGCGGCTGAAGTGAACTGGAGGAACTGTATGGCGGTCATCTGAGAGAAGTAGGACAAAGCAGTCTCGCCGGCGTAATGCTGCAGGTTGGTGTTGGTGGCGAAGGAGACAACTGTATTGAGCGCGAGGTCCCAGTTCAGCCCGGGGAAGCCCTGGGGGTTGAGGGGAAGCGCTCCCTGCCCCACAAGAATCACGAAAGCGATGGCCATCTGGGCGGCGTTGAGCATCAGGGCTGCGAAGAAGTACTGCTTCCAGCCCATCGTCAGGCCGGGGTCGGCGCCGATCAGCTTGTAGACCCTGCGCTCGACCGGGTCGAGGAACCGGTCAATCCGCGAGGGAGACCCAGTGAGCACCCTGACCACGTATGGTGCCAGGAGGCTGCCGGAGGCCAGGGCCGCCGCGAGCATGGCTACGACCGTGGCTGCCTGGATAGCGTCTATCAACTGTCTCGAGTTCCGATACTGCCCATTGGCCGCTCATGTGAGTCTTTCGCAGGCGTCCTAACGCCCGGAAACCTTAGGCTTCGAGTCCCCGTTGAACCTGGGACCCTTGTGGGTGTACAACACCATCGCGCTGACCGTGCTCTTGATCCCCCGAATCTTGAGTATCTTGTTCTTCAGGATGTCCCTGAACTCCTCGATGTCCGACGCCGACACCAGGGTGACGATGTCGAACTCGCCAGTCACCTCGTAGAGTTCCTCTATGTTCGGTATCTTGCTCAGGGCCTGGACGACGTCGTCCATGCTCGGCGAATCCACGAATATGTCTACGAATGCGAGAAGCTTCGACATCTGACAGGACCGTTGTTTCGGGCCGCCCCTCGATGAGCGATATATACGTTCTCAGTGCGCCCGAAGGGAGTCCGAGACATCCCCCGAGTGGGATTAATAGTGAATGAGATGAGACGGGACGGTTGGACCCCTGGCTGTGGGCAGCTGTGTTCGTGCTGGCTGTCTCGTTCCTTTCGAACGTGTCTCCCTTCGTCGGCTCGTCTTACACGCTGCTTTCCACCCTCGAACTAACGCTACTCGGCCCCAGCCTCTGGGGGTTCATCCTCGTGGTGGTGGTCTCCGCTGTGGGCGCGACCTGCGCGAAACTGGGGATTTACTACGGCGCTTTCGGCCTGAGGCGATTCCTTGTACGGAACAAGAACGTCAGGCTGGTCGGTCGGTACTCGTCCACCCCTCGCTTCTACTTGGCGCTCTTCGTCGCCGCCGTCCTGCCGGTGTTCCCCTTCGACGATTATTTTTTCATCGGGGCGGGGGCTTCTTCCGCGTCGCTGGGGGCGATGACGGCAGTGACACTCGGGGCCAAGCTCTTGAAGAGCTTTGCAGAGATCGCCCTAGAGTTCACCGTGCTCAGAAACTTGGCCACGGCCATCGGCGGGAACCAGCTCGTCCTGACGGTCGCCCTGACCGCAGCTTTCGTGGTCATCGGGGTGGTCGCTTACTGGGTCGACTGGGAGAGCATCTTCGAGAGGGCGAAGGCGCGGCGCGGAAGACGCGCGACGGCCAAAGCGTTATAGTTTCTGGCCTGAGGCGTCCTGACACTGCGGGGGTCGCCCAGCCTGGTCAACGGCGCGAGGCTTAGGACCTCGTCCCTTAGGGGTTCGTGGGTTCGAATCCCACCCCCCGCACCTGTTTCAGGGCGGGGAGCATTGCTCCGGCCCGACTTGTTGGGCGGAGACTCACTGAAGCAAGATTGCGGAACTGGTGATGGGGAATCCTGGGTCTTCAGAATTGTCGGATTTGACACGATAAGCATGGTGATGAACGAACCTTCCGCGACAGCAGGTGGACCGGGCCACGCTTCCTGAACAGGAACAATCTAGCGGAGCGCTCTCTGTAGCTTATCGAGGGACTGGCCCCAGCCCTCCCTGTATGCATCCATGAGGGTTTCGCGCTCCTCCAGCCGGCCTGCAATGACCTTCGTTACTGCGGTCACCTGGGTCCTTCTGGGGCCCAGCTCTGCGAATGTCACTGTGTCAATGGCCTCCCAAGGGGAAAAGCCGCCATACTCATCGGTCGTTCCAGGCGACGCACTCCTGTAGACCAGGAGCTCGGGCGGGATGACTTTCTCGAATGTGGCGTTAAACGAGGAGATGTCTCCTGTAGGGCTGCGTTGGTCGACCCTCATCTTGCCTCCCGGCCTCGGGTCCACTTCCGAGCGGACGTTGACGCACCCCTCGGGACCCCACCACTCCGCCAATTTCTTTGGGTCCGTCCACATCCTGAAGACCGATTCCCGGGGGAATTCGAAGATCCGCGTGACCTTTACAACGCCTTGCTCGCCGGCGGTCAATGCGCTCTCCCTCCGCCAGTCGAACCCGCACCATCTTTCAGAGCTTTGCCCAGCCGGTCGAACCTGCTGTTCCACATTTCGGTCATGTCGACTGCCCACCCTTCAATTTCGAGCATCGACTTTGGATTGAACGCGTAGATCCTCTGCTGAGCCCTCTTCTCCATCTGGATCACATTCGCTTCCCTTAGCACCCTCAGGTGCTGGGATATCGCCTGGGGGGTCACGTCGAACTCGTCACTGATTTGGGTAGCACTGAGCCTTCCCCTATGGGCGAGAATCTCCACTACCTTGCGCCTACGCGGCTCCGCCAGAGCATAGAAGGCGTCCATACCAGAGCTACTAAAGCGTCTACTTGATAAAGATAACGTTTTGGAAGTTCCTGCTTGCGCAGTCGCAGCCTGGGCAGAACATCGGAGCCGATCGCTTATCTTGTCCATTCACCTTCACGTGAAGCAGCGGAATGACTGGTCAGGTCTCAGCCCGACACGGGTTTTGGCAGCAGGAAAAGGATTCTATCTTCCGGGAAGTGGATCGCAGCCTTCTCCGTCTCGTTGGACGTCTTCCTGGTCCCACCGTTCATGACCTCCCCTTGACTCGGTTCGCATGAAGCGATACGCTGGTTGACGAGACCCTCGTTCAAGATGTCTTGGAAGTCCATTATGTGAAACATCTGTGTTTGAGCGTCGACAGGGGCAACCGAGGTCGCAGCAGGTCCACTGTGGTTCGCCAGTGAACCTCGACGTCCGCGGAAGGTCTTTAGCCGAGCTCACGTCAGGGCTGTTTCTCCCGTTTCAAGCATGCCCCTGACCTCGAAGCCTCTCTCCCCGAAAACTTGGCCCGCTTTCGCCCGCCTCGTGGAGAAGCACAATGGGATCTTTGGCGGATGCTGGTGCATAGCCTTTCATCTCGAGCCTGGCGAGACAAGACACGGGTACGCGGCGTATAGGAAGATGAAGAAGGAGCTCGTGAGTGAAGGGCATGCGCACGCCGCGCTGGTCTTCGACGGTCCCAACGCAGTGGGATGGTGCCAGTTCGGGCCGACAG
>JAKAPN010000020.1:0-200 GCA_021822995.1 archaeon | reverse complement strand
GGTAGCACGCTTCGCCCTCCGTGAGGCGCTGCGCGAGATCTCGCGGCTCGGAGGGGGAACCGTCGAAGCGTACCCTGAGGACTACACTGGCCAGAAGGTCTCGAACTCGTTCCTGTGCAGCGGGACGCTGGGCATGTTCGAGAAGGCGGGGTTCAAGAAGTCGCGGAAGATCGCGATGCACCGATGGGTCGTTGTCCGGA
>JAKAPN010000019.1 GCA_021822995.1 archaeon | reverse complement strand
GGCAGGGCGAGGAATCAGGTTGTCTGATGCGTCAGCCCTGGCGGCCAAGATGAGGAAGGAGGGCGCGGATGTGATCGAGTCGGTGATCGAGGGAGAAAGGGAAGCGCTTCGCAGGCGCTACTTCTTCGCGGGTTCCTGAGCGCGCGAAAGTATCATGGTCATTAGAGTCTTCTCATCCACTTCAGCCCGGGTCCGCCATCCGATGTGCACCATGCCCCTGTCGTCCTGGTCGAGGTATCCTCGCTTGACATACCGATCCAGTGAGAAGTCGACCCGCCATCTGGGGAACTTCTCGCGGAGGAACTGTTCCACCTCGCGCCTCGAAACACGGCCCGACTTTGAGTTGACAAATGCGATCGTCGCTGCAAGGACGGCAAGGTCGTCGATGCGGATCCCCGACATCTCCGCCTCGCTGACAGTAGGCGGGTCCCTGAATCTAAGAAGGAACCGCGAAGAGTCGTCCGTGCCGTCTGGCCCTTTAACCTCGAAGACTTCGAGGCCCATCGGGGCCACGTCTTCGGAAAGCACCTCGATTATCTTTCGGTAGTCCCTTCCCAAGTGCCGCTTCATTTCCCACCCTTTTACTCCGGGGTTGCGCCCACGCTGCAGCACCAGGACCTGGAAAGCTCTCCTGACCTTGCGTTCGAGGAGCGCCCTATCGCCGGATTCGGACTCCATCAGCTTTCCTCCGTGATCGAAATCGCCACAGACTTCGGGATCCCCTTGACTTTCTCGGCTACGGCCATCGTCCAGATCTTCCCCGTCAGCGGCTCGGTCTTCAGCAGAGCCCTCCCTTCGCTGAGGAGAAATGCCAGGAGATAGGCTCTCCTCACCTTGGATTCGTAGCTTTCGTTCCCGATGAATTGCCTGTAGTCGAACCATTCGCCGTTGGACTTCTGCGCGAGCTCGTCGTAGAGGCGGGTCAACCCGATTTCGAATTCTTCCTTTGTGAACACGCCCAGGCTCACCAGGTCGGTGTAGTCCACGACGCCAGGTCTGATACCATAGTTGGTGAACTGGTCCTTGTACCTTTCTGAGAGCGGCACAAGCTCGCGCCAGTAAACGAAGGCCTTCTCGAGTCCCTTGGCCGAAAGCTGGTCAATCTGGGCGATTGGATGCCAGCTCTTCACGAAGGCGTCAGAGAGGAGTTCCTTGGGGAGCAGCTTCAGCTTCAGTTGGATAAGGAGGGGATCTATGTAGAGCGCGCTGGCCCTCTGCTTGAGCCACTGGTCCTGGAGCTTTACTATCTGCGCCAGCTCGAGCATGGCCTCCGAGTCGACCAGGAGCTCGTCCAGAAGCTTCAGCTCGGGGAGGCGCTGCTTGAGCAAGAGGATCTTTGCCCTGATGTCCACGTCGAACGGGTTGGCGCTGCTGGTTTCGACGTCTCTGCAGAGTTCAATCACCCTAAGATAGTCGTCGAGCTTCGTCTGCCCCAATCACTTCAGCTCCTTGACTTCTGAGCCACCGTGGACTGCCTGGACAGTTATCACGTGAGCGCTTTTGTCGAACACGGTCAGGATCGATGGGGTAATCACTATGTATTGCGAAGACTCCCTCTGCTTCATTTGGGAGAGGATCATCTTGAACATGGCCTCTCTGTTCCTCGGGTCCATGTGGATGTCGAACTCGTCCAGCGCGCGGAGCGGGGAGACAATCCTCGCCTGAAGCGAGAGAATGAAGGCCATTAGAGCGACCGAACGCTCCCCTCCGCTCTGAGTGAACGGATCGAGGGTCGTCGGGGCGCCTCCTCGGAAGCCCACGTAGAGGTCGAACCCTGCGTCTTCTATGGAGTCTGCCTGCTCGAATTTGATGAAGCCGCTGGCGTCGGCGGCGGAGAGGACTGCCTGGTAGGGCGGGTCGACCGCCTCGATGAGGTCTTCGATAGCCTTCTTCCAGACGCTCCTGCGAGAATCCAGCTCGACAAGCATGGATTTCCTGTTGTCTTGGAGTTTGGCCAGCTTTACCTTGAGTTCCTCGATGTTCCCTGAGTAATCGTTGTAGATCTTTTCGGCGTCGTCGGGGACATCTTGCATCTTCTGGATGTGAGCAGAGACCAGTTTGAGCTCCTCTGAAACCTCGTAAGGTTGTCTCGCGGTCTCCATGCGCGTCCCGGCCTTCTCGATATCTGGGGCGAGCTTGTCGAGCTCCGCCTTGTACTCTCTGGCGCTCCTCTCCAACTCGTGGAGGTCAGACTCGGCAATCCTGATCCTATAGGAGAGCACTTCGGCCTTCACCTTGAATGAGACATAGCTGTCCATGGTCCGCTTGATCAGGTCCTCCGTCCTGGTGATCTCAGGTTGGAGGGAAGAGACCTCCCGGTCCAGCTCCCCCTTTCTGCGGCCGGCGTCTTCTTCGGCGGCCGCTCCCTTCTTCTCGATGTAAGAAGCGAGCTCCTTGAGCCTTTTGCCGCTCTTTTCGCCGCTCTTTGCGAGGAGTTCGTCGATGGTGCTCGAGAGCCCCGCCAGGTCTTCCTTGATTGAGCGGTACGCGTCCCTCGCCGACTCGTCCTTCGCCTTTTCTGACTCGGCTCTAACCAGGGCGTAGTAGAGCTTGCGAAGCTCGACCTGCTTGTCGAGCAGGGTCTGGTGGGTTTGCTCGGCGTCGACGGTGACCTCCCCCTGCTGGGACTTCAAGTCCTCAAGCGCCCTTGTCTTCGAGGCGATCTTCTCTTCCGCCCCCTGCAGCGACTTCGCCAGCTTGGCCTCTGTCGCCCACAGGAGTTCCTTGGACAGCAGGTCTCTGTGCTCCATCTCCCGCCTCTTTTCCTGATAGCGGTCGTAGACCTGCTTCCAGTATTCCAGGGCCTGGTTGGCGTTGTCGAGAAGCTGCAGCAGCGAGCTCTCCTCCCCCACGAGACCGCTTAGCTCGTGCTCCGCCAGGATTATCCTCTGTCTGTACTCCGCGAAACCTACCGCCTCCTCCACCATCTTCAACCTCTCCTGGGGCGTGACCGCGCCGAGCTCTTCGATCATCCCCTGGTGCATTATGATGAGCAAGTTGTCGGGGTTGATGCCGAATTCCCGCAGGAGTCTCACCACTTCGCTCTTGTCGATCTCCTTGTAGTCGGCTTCGAACCAGTAGGAACCGTCCCTTCTCAGGTAGCGGCTGAGCATGAATGTGTCAGACTTTGAATATGGTATCGGACGGCGCCCCTCTTTGGCCGAGTTGTCGAACACGAGAGAGACGCGGGCAATATCTTTGCCCCTGCGGATGAGGTCGGACAGCTTCCTGGAACGTTCGGTGTAAGCCTGACCGAATGCGACGGATATCGCCAAGAGCACGGAAGACTTGCCGGCGCCATTGGGGCCGACGATGAGGTTAAGCCCCTCCCTGAGAGGTATCCTCGCATATTCGTAGCTCATGAAGTTCTCCAGGATTATCTCCTTGACCGCCGTTAGATGGGGCGGTCTCTCCTGAGAGACCTCTCTGACGCTGCGTGACAAGCTTCATCGCTTCGCGAAGGTCAGGCGCATTTAGACCTTGCTGACCCAGAGCCCCAGTTTCACTTTCAACCACCCCCCTCTCGCCACTCCTTAAATCGGCGAAAGGTCGTTCAGAGCCAGTTGTCCTCGGAGACCGCGTTCGAGTCCCTGGCCCCTGCGGTGAGAGGATTCCTTGCGGAGACCGGGATAAGGGAGCCCACGCCTCCTCAGGTCAAAGCATGGCCGCTCGTTTCACGAGGCGAAGACGTGCTCGTGGTCGCCCCCACGGGTTCCGGGAAGACGGAGGCCGCCCTCCTCCCGCTGTTGAGCAGGCTGGTGCAGGAAGGCCACGGCGAAGGCATTTCCCTGCTCTACATCACTCCCATGCGCGCCCTCAACAGGGACATGCAGAGGCGGCTGCAGGGATGGTGCACAAAGCTTGGACTCACAGTAGACATCCGGCACGGTGACACCCCGCAGGCGCAACGAGCGAGGCAGTCCGTACATCCGCCTGACCTGATGGTCACGACCCCCGAGACACTACAAGCGATTCTCCCAGGAAAGAGGATGAGGGAGAACCTCTCACACCTGAAGGCCGTGGTCATAGACGAGCTCCACAACCTCGTCGAAAGCAAGCGAGGAGTCCAGCTCTGCGTAGGGATTCAGAGGCTTAGAAAGGTCGCGCCTGGATTCCAGCTGGTGGCGCTCTCCGCCACGGTCGGAACCCCTCAAGTGGCCGCGAGGTTTCTCTTCGGCGACGGCCCGATGACAGTCGTGAAGGCCGAAGCCCCAAAGGAGTTCACCTTTGCCATTGAATACCCAGTTCCCGACGCAGCGAACCAGTCGGATGCGAAGGGGACCTTCTCCGCTCCTGACCTGGCTGCCCGACTTTCCAGGATCAACGCGCTCATCGACAGCCACACTTCGACCCTCATCTTTGTCAACAGCAGGACTCTGGCGGAGATGCTGGGGGAGAAGCTCGCCCGACTGAGAGCGGACGTAGGAGTTCACCATGGGTCGCTTCCAAGGGAGGAGCGGGAGAGGGTGGAGCAGGCGTTCAAGGCGGGCGAGTTGAAGGCGCTGGTCTGCACCAGCACATTGGAACTGGGGATCGATGTGGGATCGGTCGACCTCGTGGTGCAGTACATGTCCCCTAGGCAGGTCACTAGCCTCGTCCAGCGCGTGGGGAGGTCGGGACACAGGCTGGGGAGGGTCTCAAAGGGTGTGTTGGTCACCGTTTCCGCCGACGACATCTTGGAGTCCGCGGCCAGCGTCAAATCGGCCGCCCAGGGAAGGATCGAGCCAACTCGGCCGTATTCGAACTCCCTTGACGTGCTCGCACACCAGATCGCGGGATACCTGATGGACTTCGAGACCATGGAAGCGAAGAAGATGCTCGCCGAGGTAAGGAAAGCCGCCCCCTTCAGGGACCTGACTGAAGACGCGTTCCTCCGGACCGCCGGTTACCTTTCAGAGCTCCGGAAGATCAGATTCGATGGGATTACACTGTCGAGGACCAGGCTGACGAGAGAGTATTACTACGAGAACCTATCCATGATTCCGGACGAAACGCGTTACCTCGTGGTGGACGTCTCAACCAACCAGACCGTCGGCATCCTTGGAGAGGAGTTCGTCCTGCTCAGAGCCAAAGCAGGCGTACACTTCATAATCAAGGGCAGAGTCTGGCAGATCGAGCAGGTATCGGACGACAGGAAGATCTACGTCACTCCTGTCGAGGACCCGCTGGCCGCGGTGCCGGGGTGGGACGGCGAGATGCTCCCCATCCCCTACGAGCTCGCACTTGAGACAGGTAGGCTCAGGAGGGAAATCTCCGAGGCACTGGACTCGGGGAACGAGGCGGTGGAGAACGTGCAACAGCAAATCCCCGGGGAGGCCGCTGCTCGGGCGCTGGTCATCGACGAGATTGCAGAGCACAAGAAGATGGGGGCCCCCGTTCCATCCGACAGGCTGGTCCTGTTCGAGGGTTTCGGGCGTTACCTGATCGTTCACCTCTGCTTCGGCGAGTCGGTGAATAGGACGTTCGCTTACGTGTTCGAGGAGATCCTGTCGAGGCGGGGGCTGGTGCGAGTCTGGTGGCTGGACGGATACAGGCTGCTGCTGGAACTGACGACCGATACCGAAGATCTTGACCTGGGAGCTATATCGCGGGAACTCATGGGCATTAATCCCGAACAGCTGGAGAGCACGTACGCAGTCGCGGCCCAAAGGAACTTCCCGTTCCCAGCAAGAGTCAAGTTCGTAGCAGAGAGGTTCGGAGCGCTCAAGCGGGGCAAACTGATCGCGCACCCGAACCTCTGCTCCCTTCCTACGCGATTCGAGAAGACCCCGATTTTCGAGGAGGCACTTCAAGAGACAGGGAGAGACCTGATCGACATGGAGAAGGGAAAACAGATCCTGATCGAAGTCGCAAGGGGGGGCATCGCGGTGGAAACTTTCCTCGCGGGAGACAGGCCGACACCCATCGCGTACAACCTGCTCTACAGGTACCTCGAAGTGCCCGAGGCCGTGGCTCCGGACTCCCTGGGGAAGTCCTCATACCAGAGGATGAAGGCGAGCATTTTTGGCACCGAAGTGAGCCTACTCTGTGTAAAATGCGGTGCGGACCAGGGTCAGACAACGGTGGGCGACCTCCCAGAGGAGCCGAGATGCTCTGCGTGCGAGTCTGGACTTTTGGTCCCCTGCTACTGGGGGTCAGCGAAGCTCGCCGACCTTGTCAGGAGACGCGAAGCAAGGGCCCAGTTGAGTGAGGATGAGAGGTCCGAGTTGTCGAGAGCAAGAAGAGGGGCAGATCTGGTGCTCTCATACGGCAAGAAAGCGGTGATCGCCCAGACTGTATATGGAATCGGGCCGCAGACCGCGTCGCGGATTCTGGCAGAGATGCATGACGACGAACAAGCGTTCTACAGGGACCTCCTCGAGGCCAAGATCAAGTTCGTTACCACGCGGCAGTACTGGGGGAACTGAAAACCCAATAACAGGAGAACTCGAGGGCAAAATCGTTGGTCTTAGCCGGAAAGGTGTTCCTGGTCAGAGAGAACTACGAAATCGACATGCTGGCCGACAAGCTGAAGTCATTCAGGATCGAGACCGAGACGAGCGTCGAGGACAAGGAGTTCAAGCTCGTGTCGGAGATTACCGACCTCAGCTTGGGCAAGGGGACGCTCGAAGGGAAGTTCTCGTTCGACTCTGTCTTCGTGGTGCCCCACCGCGGGGAGCCGGTCCCGGTCCCCAGGACGTACGAAGCCCCGTTTTCTTTCACCATGTACAAGGACAGGATGTTCCTCACGGTCTATGACAAGAAGAACCGGGCAAACAACATAGCCAACGAGATGAGCAAAGCGGTGTTCATGAGCCTGGGTCAGGTGGTAGAAGCCAGGATAGACCCAGAGACGCTCCGCAAGTTCCATGAAGCAAATTTCGAAGATACCAAGGTGATCTTCTATTCCGACGTAGACCTGCCGAACATCTCTAAACTGTCCCTCTACGGGGCCGAGCTGGGGAACACCAGCCTTTACAGCGACTACCTCACTCATGGGAAACTCTGGTACATCGTCTTCAAGAGCAAGGCCTACGGCTACGTGTTCGGCCTGACCCGGAACTGCATTCTTACCGGGTTCAGCAAGATGGAGCTCTCAGAGTTCAAGAACTTCATCGGCAGCCAAGTGCTCCCATTGATAGCCTAGCTTGCTCAAGATAGTCCCCGGGGAGGCGGCGCTGGTCTTTTCGACTCCCGAGTCCAAGACCCTTCTGATCTCAGACCTCCACCTGGGGCTGGAGAAGGAGATGGCGAAGAAAGGGTTCAGGCTGCCCGCCTATTCCGTAAGGATGGTGGAGAGGGTCAAACGGGCGGCGGAAAGTTACGGTGCCCGCAGGCTCGCGGTTTTGGGGGATGTCAAGCACACGGTCGGAAAAGTTGAGGACATTGATTGGGGGGTCGTACCCTGGTTCTTCGACACGATGCTGGACCTCTTTGAAGCCGTGGAAGTGGTCCCGGGGAATCACGACGGGAACATCAGGACGGTACTCCCCCCGCGCGTGAAACTCCACCCCTCGCAGGGCGCGGTCCTTGGCGAGGGCGAGGACATCATTGGCGTGGCGCATGGTCATGCGTGGCCGTCTGAGGAGGCCATCGCGACACGGAACCTGGTGATAGGACACTCCCACTTCACCTACGAGATGCGGGACTCGCTCGGGTCCAGGACCAGGGAGTCAGTCTGGGTCATGGCAGAGTATGACATGGCCGATCTCGTGAAGGGGGCCGGCTACAAGTCGAGTCTGAAAGGGAAGGGAAAGCTCACCGTGATGCCGCCGTTCAACCGGCTGGTTGGCGGTCAGCCGATTAACAGGAGCAGGTCATTCGAGTTCGGGCCGGTCCTGTCGTCCAAGTCGGTTAGCCTCGAAGGCGCCGACATATTCCTGACTGATGGGACCAGAGTGACCTAGCGTCAGCCGCTGATGGCGCCGGCGATGAACTTCTCAAGAGACGACTCGCCGACGGCCCCTATTACAGCGTCAATGGGTTGGCCGTTCCTGAAGATCATGAATGTGGGGATCGAGAACACCTGATATTTGGAAGAGATGTTCATCTCTTCGTCCACGTTAACCTTGCCGAAGACCACCTTGTCGCCATACTTGGCCGCAAGCTTGTTTACTACGGGATCCATCACGCGGCAGGGACCGCACCAGACTGCCCAATAATCGACGAACACGGGTTTGGGCCCCGAAACCACCCTGTCGAAGTTCTCCTCGGTGAGTTTCATGGCAGGTTCTCCGTCGCTATGCTCTTGTGACGTCAAAATCTCAGCTGTTGTGGCGAGATTCGTGGTGTATATTTAAAATTGGAGGGGAGTCGAGAACAGTTGACTTGGAAAGCGAGGCCCTCCAGAGGATGGCGAAGAACCTTGCAGGCGAAGAGCCGACCTCGAAAGGCCTCAGGCTTGCTGCTGTTTCAGTCATAATCACTGAAAGAGAGACCCCACAAGTCCTCTTGATCGAGAGAGCCGCGCGCGCGGGAGATCCATGGTCGGGTCAGATCGCCTTCCCCGGAGGAAAGACGCAAACAGAGGACAAGACTGCCAGGGACACTGCGGTCAGAGAGACCTTCGAGGAGGTCGGGTTCGACCTGGCGGTCAGTTCGCGCTTCTTGGGCTATGGTGAAGTGATTGCTACTCACACAGGCACCATGGAAGTGGTACCGGTGGCCTTTGAGCTGAAACAGCCGGTAGCGGTCAGGACAAACGGCGAAGTCGCTTCGTTCCGATGGGTCGGGCTACACGAACTCATGGCGCCGAGAGCCAGGTCGAAGTATGTCTTCAATTCAGGAGGTCAATCGGTCGCGCTCCCAGCGTACACCGTTGGTGACTACGTGGTCTGGGGACTCACTTACAGGATACTCACGTCGCTTTTCGGAGCGGTTTAGTCCCGGGTAAAGCCGCTACGTTCCCTCGACGTACCCGCGGACCTCGCTCAACAGCTTCGGGTGTTGGCGAAGATACTCGGCAAGCATCTCAAGACGATGGAGGGTGCTGGGATGGACGTGGTGCTCGATCCCCTCGGTATCCACATAGGCGGTCTGCGGGTCCACTCCGAGCATAGATAGCAGACCCGAGACGACGCGGTGCCTCTTTATGACCGACTTCGCCACCTTTACTCCCAAAGGGGTAAGCCGCATCCCCCGATACCTCTCGTGTTCCAGGTATCCCTTCTTCGCGAGGTTGGAGACCATGCTAGACACTGTGGGCGGCCTCACCCCCAGCCTGTCAGAGACATCAGCTGCGCTGGCGTACCCCTTCTCTTCATGGAGGTTGTAGATCGCCTCCAGATAGTCCTCGAGCCTTGAGACGTCCTTCCGGGACTGCACAGACGAAGCCAATGGCCTCTCCCATGCGGGACCGGCCTTCGGATAAAAGCCTTCCCAAAGCGACGGCACAGAGTTTGGGCCTCCGAGCTTTGTGAGGGACAACGAGGAATGTTAGATAAATCTAACTTTAAGTAAGCCCTCCGCCCCGTCGTCCAATCCATGAAGGCGTCTTCTGTGCGCGAGTTTTTCGCCTATCTCGGTCCCGCCCTCATAGTCAGCATGGCGTACATGGACCCGGGGAACTACGGGACGGCCATCCAGAGTGGCGCCCTCTTCCAGAACAGGCTGGTCTGGGCGGTGTGGTTGGCCAGCCTCATGGCCATGGAGCTGCAGTATCTTTCTGGCAAACTCGGAATCGCCACGGGGAGGAGCCTCCCCGAGCTGCTGAGGGATTCGCTGAAATCGAGGGCGGGGAGGTTGGCGTACTGGCTAGCCGCCGAATCCGCAGCTGCGGCGACTGACCTGGCCGAGTACCTCGGCACCGTCCTCGCGCTCAACATCCTGTTCAACGTGCCTTTGCTTTACGCTTCTATTTTCGGCGCGCTGGACGTCCTGATCATACTTGCCTTCGCCACCAGGAAGTTCAGGATGATAGAGTACCTCT
>JAKAPN010000018.1 GCA_021822995.1 archaeon | reverse complement strand
TTGCTACTTTAAGATTCCCAGGAAGTCGTTCAAGAGCGAATCTGTATTTGCCCGGTTCGCGCGTTTCAGCGCACAACCCAGTCACCTAGAACAACCGATCCGCGCTTGGAAATGAGCGAGTTCCCAATCTTGATTCCAGTGAATCGAATTTTTTCTGACCGCGTCCTCGAATTTCGGATGCCTTGCGAGACCAATTGGGAAACGCCGCAGTTCACGTGGGAATATCGAGATGGCCCACCATGTCTTGGGGCGGCCTTGTCAGAACACCGCGGCTGACGCCTGACACGGTGACAGTGGTCGGCCGTACGACTCGGAAGCGACAGCTCATGTCCCGCCCACGTCGTCCTCGGCTGCTGTTCCAATCGGCTTTGGTTGTTCTGGACGGAAATCTGTCCTTAGACGTGCTGTTCTATCAGGATTGGGTTACCATCCGGGTCAGCCACAAAGAAGCCTGCCGGTCCAGATTTCGAGTCAAACCCTGTCTCTTCTGTCGTTTCGACGCCCTTTGCTTTCAGCTCTCGGCGTATCTCCCGAATGTCTGTGAAGCCCGTAAGAGGCTTCCCGAAGTGCCCTCCCGGATTGAAGCAAAGCGTGTTCTTCTCGAATATCCCCTGAAAGATTGCAACCTCGGTCTTGTCGTTCTTCATGACGAGCCAGTTGGTGTGCTCGGGATCAGGGGACACCGCGGTGAACCCTAGCTTCTCGTAGAAACTCCTTGAAGCCTGCAGGTCTTTGACTGCCAGACATATCGAGAAGGGTCCAAGATTCATAGATACAAGCAGATGAGCTTTCATTATAACCGTTCCCCTCCTCGGGCGGTCTTCATCCACCAGGGATTCACATGCCCGCGAGTCGGAGCCGCGCGGGCTTCACGGGCCACGAACTACTTTGAGGGGTTCTCTGTGAGGTCTTGAATCGGTTCGTCTACGGCGAACAGTTTTCTTGCGACTGCCAAAGACTCCGGAGGGTAGGGCTTCCCCTCGATGAAACGGTGGGCGTACAGCCTGGAAATAGAGATGAACCTCCGCGTTCCGATTCCGTTCCCGATGCTGAGGAGCATGATGGTCGCGATGCCGTGTCCGAGGGCGTTGAGGGCGTCTTTGGCCCCGAACTGGGCCGCGTCTCCCTTCACTGATGTGAGGCTTGTGAGCGCCTCTTCCATCGCCTTCAGCGCGAGCACGGCGGTTTCCCGCCCCTCGACGAACTCGTCTTGGAGCGCTCTCATATCATCCATGAGCGTTAGATGGGCGTTCTTCTTGATCATCACTTCGAGCATGTCGAGGGCTTGGATGTTGCTTGGGCCCTCCCAGATAGGAGTGATGAGAGCCTCTCTGTGAAGCCTTTCGATGGGATATTCGTTCAGGAATCCGAGCCCTCCGAGGAGCTCCATCGCCATCTTGGTCACATAGGCGGCCATGTCGGCCGTGGCGTTCTTCGCAATGTGTGTGAGGAGCCTCGCGTAGTGGTAGGCATCGGTGTAGGGAGGCACGTCCTTCCAGGCCTTCTGGAATTGGCCGACGGCTTTGAGGCCCAGGGCCAACGAACCCTCGATGTACGTCTCCATGTCCAGTAGGTCCCTTTGGACGAGAGGGTGCTCGACCAGGAGCTTCCCGAACGCCTTCCTCTTTTGCGCATAGTAATAGGTCTCGAGGAATGCCTTCCTCGCTATGCCCAGGGCGCCGAAAGAGTTTGCCAGCCGTGATACCATCAGGTTCTCCATGGTGTAGTATATGCCGCTCTGTACGTCCCCCACTGGCTTCGCCTCCGCACCGTGGAATTCGACCTCGCCTGTCGGGACACTCGCAGTGGCGCTCTTGTCCTTAAGCCTCCTCACACTGAAGTTTCTCCTGTGAGCAGAGTTCAACCGTGGCACGAGGAACAGTCCCAGCCCCTTGGCGCCCGCCGGAGCCCCCTTCGGCCTGGCCGTCACCAGGGCGTAGTCTGCCAATCCAGCGTCGCTAGCGAAATATTTCGTATCTCCGTCGATCTGCCAGCCGCCATCCTCCTGGTGCGCCTCGACGAGGTTCGTCCCTAGGTCGCTCCCGCCCTGAAGCTCTGTAAACCAAGTGGCGCCGTACTTCACTTCGGCGTCCTCGCCGATCATCCCCCCGACGAGGTCTTTCTGCTCCCTGTCCCCGTACTTGTATAGGGCGAAGGCAGTCTGGTTAGTGACCGTCAAGATACACGCGATGCCGGGGTCGGAAATCAAGTATATCGATGCGTAGTGGTCGAACCATGTCCCACCCCTGTAAGGCGGCCTGTTGATCGCGAACTCCTTGAAGAGCCTCTGGAGGGCGTGGCGTTCCGAAGGGTCCAGCCAGACGCCGTCGACTCTCTCGCCGTTGATGCTCCAGTTGACCAGTCTAGGTCTCGCAGTCTTGTCGACGTAGTCGGCCAACTCGTAGAGCTCCTTCCCGGCGTAAGCCCCCAAGGAAGCCAGGTCGGGCACCCCTCCGGTGAAATGCCGGAGCATCAGCTGGAATGGTTTGTCGATTTCGAAATGGTTCTTGCCGTAGGAATTGGACATCTGGCCGTAGAACTCGTCGGTTTTCAAGCCCGCAACTTTTCCCCGGAGGGGCCTCCTGATATATACAATTCACGCTCGTAATCAGTGCTGTGGGGGCAGTCGTTGGTATTGACTCCATGAAGGTGCGTTGATTGGATGTGAAATCGATGCGTCCAACGGCCAGCGCGTCCACCGACTGCCGGTAGGCCCTCCTGAGATTGATACGCATCTGCCTAGTGCGGGTTCGTGATGCTTCCCACCGTAGATTGGCGGGCGCCTCCTCCGCAACCCCCCAAGCTTAAATGCACGAGCGAAACCGGGGCAATTCCGACTCGGTGAAAGGTTGAAGTTTCCAAAGGAAATCCGTAGGAATTGCCCTTGGTGTAAGCACCATACAATACACTCCGTCGCCCTCTACAAGAGGGGGAAGGAGCGTGCTGGCTCGTGGGGTGCCAGGAGGCAAGCGGGGAGGAAACGAGGTTATGGTGGCCAGAAGTTCCCTGAACTCATCAGAACGGCGAAGACCACCAAGAAAGCCACCCTCCGGCTTAAGTGCAAGGAATGCAACCGCGAAATGATGACTTATGGCATCAGGCTGAGGAAAGCGGAGATCGCGGCATGAAACGCGACAGAGAACCGATTCCGAAGTCGAGGAGCACCTTCATCCTTGTGAAGTGTCCTGACTGTGGTGAAGAAAGGGTGGTGTTCTCTAATTCGTCGAAGGACATCGGGTGCAGAGGATGTGGAAGGAAGCTTGCAGAAAGCAAAGGCGGAAAATCCATGGTCCTCGCGACGATTGTGAAACGGCTGGGTTAAACGCCAAATACTACGCGGTTTTAGCGGCCCGATATGAGCGCTGACAGACCCCTTCCTGACCCGGGCGAAGTGGTGGTATGTACCGTCAGGGAGATTACATCTCATGGCATTTATGTCAACCTCGACCAGTACGACGGAACCAACGGGTTCCTTCACGTATCTGAGATTTCCACCGGATGGGTCAGGAATATCGACAGGGTTGCCAAGGTCTCCCAGAAACTCATACTGAAGGTGATACGGGTCAACAGGGCCAGGAGGGAGATCGACCTTTCCCTAAGGCAAGTAACCAACGAAGAAAGGCGTGCGAAAGTCATCGAGTGGAAGAGAGAGGAGCGCGCGCTCGCCATAATTGACGCGGTGAAGACGAAGCTGGGCGTCGATGACGCCAGGGAAAGAGAGATCAGGCTCAAGCTTGAGGAGGAGTTTGGTACCCTCTACGGTGCCCTGGAGACCGCTGCGCGGAACGGTCCTGCGGGATTGGCCTCGGCTGGGCTCGCAGAAAAGGAAGCGAAAGCCGTAGCCGAGATAGCCGAAGAGAAGATCGTGCCCCCTCGATACGAGGTTGGCGCTCTGATCGAAGTGTCGTCCAGGTCGCCCGAAGGCATCGAGCAGGTCAAGAAGACCCTCCTCATGGCTGCCAGCGACCCATCAGCAGAAGTTCACATCACATACGCAGGCGCTCCGCACTACAGGGTCAGGATAACGGCGGACGATTACAAACAGGCTGAGAAGGCCATGGACTCGGTGCTCGAGAAAATCAAGGATGGCGTAGGCAAGCACGACGCATTCAGTTTCAAACGAGAAATCTCCAGAAAGTATGGTGGCTCATCGTGAAGGGCCTCATGCTGGAGTGCGCCCAGTGTGGGAGATACACGCTGTCAGAGAAGTGCCCTAGCTGCGGGGGCAAGACCGCCACGGTGCATCCTGCGCGATATTCACCAGATGATAGGTATGCCAGATATCGGAGCCCGCTGGCCTACGAAGAAAGTCACTGAACCAGCTGATAGACCAGTATCGCGTTGAAGCACTGCAAAGATGGCGCCCCTGGACATGGAGAGTTGCCGTTCTCAGCAGCCGACAAGCTCGGAGAGACGTAAGCTAATCTGAAAGGTCCCGTGCTATTCGATGGGAAGTTGAAGCTGCTCGGATAGCTGAAGGCTTCGATGGGCGGCGACCCGTTGGACCCGAACGTGTAGGTGGGGCTGAAGGCTATCGTGGCGCTACTACCCGTCCCGCTCGAGTATAGGTATCCGGCCAGCTTGAACGGGAGGAGCTGCCCGAACAGGCTGTTCTGCATGGCGTAGGGTGTCAAGTTGAAGTCGTCCGTGGTGGTACATGGTTGCCCGGCTGACGTGAGCTCGCCTGGGCCAGTCCCTGGACACTCCAAGTACTGAGACTCGTTAAGGCCCCCGATGCGGATGAACCACTGTTTCTTGCTTTCGTCCCCACCACCCGCCGTAAAGCCGCCCCCACTCGGGACTTGGAGGATGAAGTATTGCTGTGATGAAGCGGAACTGGTCAGAGGGAAGATACTTCCCGTGATGAAGATAGCGACGTATGTTGGTCGCCCGCCTCCCATGTTTTCCGCCATAGCAGCAGCCTGGGTGACATTGGACATCAGCAGCCGACCCACCTGGGCGATCCTCGTGCTGTTGAGGGTGGCGTTGTCGACGACGGTGGTCCTGTTGCCCATAACAGCGAACCAGTATCCATAGTCCCACCAAGAGATCACCACCGAGTTGGTCGGCGTGTTTTGCCTTACCCACTGGAGCGTCTGAATCCAGTCGCTGAAGGCAGACCGGGAGTAGACCGTGGCACCGTTTACCAGGCTCACTCCAGCGTCGGCCGGGCTGTTGTTGCAGAACAGCTGACCACTATAGGTGCACTGAATCGGGTTGGGAATCCAGTACGTGCCCGCGGGGAGAACGATGAGAGCGATCACAGCTATTGAGAAGACCACCTTCATCTCGTTTCGAGAAGTGGGGGCCGCCTTCTTCTTGACCAAAGGCGTAGAGCTGGGCTTGGCGATGGCGAACGCCAATTCCGCGAACCCGATGCCTCCCAAGATCCCAAGCGCGACCGAAGAGTAGACCAGGAGTCGGGAGAATGCGGCAGAGAAGTACAGCCCCGTCAAACCGAAGACCAGCGCGTAGATCATCGGGACCCCTCGGCGCCTGAAAGCGATCAGCGCCCCAGCCATTCCGAACATGAGCAAAATCGCATATGATGTGAAGTAGTCGGCCCCTGTAGGCGACGCCTGTTCTGCGACTGAGCGGACCAAGGCGTTGCTGACGCTAGCCCAGGGCGCAATCACCGTAAGATATCTCAGGGTCAATCCTCCGACCAGGCCGAAGCTCAGAAGCGCCAGGCCGCCGAGTCCGAAGCCGAAGAGGAATTTGATGAGCGTGGACCTGTATTCCGTGGGCTTGGTCCAGGTCTTTGCCCACTGCGCCACGAGTACGAAGAGCGTACTTCCGATCATAATTAGCCCCACCGGGTTGGTGACTATGGCTACGCCTGGCCTGGGAACGATGGCGCTGACGAAAAGCGTCGCGGCAGTGAAGGTGACGACCGCAGGCGAAAGCCCTGCCAAATCCAAGTTGAGGAACGGTATTAGTAGGAACACCAACGCGAACGCTCCGCTGAAGTAGTCGCCGCCGCCCCACGCGGTGTTGGCGTAGCCTATCATCACACCGCCTGCCAGGCCGCGGATGACCCTACTGCGCACCGGTCTTTCCTTGTCAAAGACGCTCAACATCAGATAGCTGGCGCCGACGAACAGGAGTATCGCGAGCGGCTCCGACTTGAACCAGCCCAGGTTGCCTCTTTCGATGAGGGGCGGGGATACGGCGAACACTAGTGCGGCGAAGAGACCCGCGGCGTCCCCTGCGATCTTCCTCACCAAGAAGTAGAATATCACGGCGGTAACCGCGCCAAAGAAGACAGGGAGAAGAATCAGAAGGTCGTATAGAGAGATGGGGACCCCAAAGACGTTGTGGACAAGCAGGTAGAGGAAAGCGCCTGCGAGCTGCAACCCTCCCTGTGAGGTCGCGGCGACATTCCTTCCGACTGGGAACCATGTCTGGATGTCGTGCCAGTAGAAGTACCCTTGCAGAGTGTGGCAAGCCGTGTAAACTGTAGGACCGCAGTTGGCGGGATTGGCGAAGAGGGCCGCGTAGAGTCCCTGCTGGTTCGCGAGGTTGACTATGTGCTGTGCGGCGTAGTAGTCATAATATGGGTCGAATTCGTTTAGATAGAAACCGTATTTCGCGGCGTACGCCCTGATCAGGACGGCAATTGTGAAGACGATTCCCAGCACCATGGAAACCATGAGCGCCCTGCGGGAGACAGTGGGGCGCCGCACGAAAGACCGGAGGGTGTCGAATGTGCCCAAATCCGGAAATCGAGCGCCCGCTGGGCTATTTTAACCGTGTCTTTTCGGTCACTTGGCGAGCAGGGTGTTTAGGTAGGCGGCGTACGCGCCTGCATCCATCAAGGACCTGCTTTCCGTGGCGAAGTTTGACGGGGCTACCTCCACCAGCCACCCTTCAGAATATGGCGACTTGTTGACGAGTTCGGGATGGCTGTCAAGATCTGCGTTGACCTTCGTAACCGTCCCGGAAATGGGAGAATAGACCTCCGACACGGCCTTTATCGACTCCACAGTGCCCATGGACTTGGATTTCTCCACCGTCGAATGAGGCTTGGGGGAAGTGACGTAGACTACGTCGTTGAGCGTTTTAGCAGCGTAGTCCGTGATTCCTATCTTGACAACCGACCCTTCCTTTTTGGCCCACTCGTGTTCCTTGGTGTACAACAGCCCTTCAGGGACCTGATATCCGTGGACCTCCATTGATTAGGTGCCGTCGCGGCAGACTAATTACCCTTCTGGCGCTTCCAGCCGTAAAGCAGCTCGTCGTAGAACGGGGGCTTGGTTATCGCTCCGTTCTGACGGACGTCGCGCACGAGCACCCCCACATGTGTACCGTAGGCGGAGTTGTCGCTTCGCACTTTGCAAAGCGCCACACCCTTCCGTAGCAGCGGAGAGAAGGTTCCGCTCGTGACACTCCCAAGCGAGCCGGACTCGTCCAGGATGTCGAAACCATGCCTCGCCACTCCTGCCTCCATGATCAACCCCCTCCTAATGACGCGTGGGCCACTGTCCCTGTACTTGGAGAGTGCGTCAGCGCCGATGTACCCGCTCTTCCCGGCCGTCATAACCCAAGCGAGGTCTGCTTCGAAGGGGTCAGTATCTTGGTCGATGTCGGAGCCGTGAAGAGGCAAGCCGGCTTCGAGCCTGAGCGAGTCCCTTGCCCCCAGCCCGCATGGAGTTGACGTAGCCGCAAGCCGTTCCCATACCTTCAACGCGCCATTGGGGGTAGATTTCGAGGCGTAGTATACGATGACTTCGAAGCCATCTTCGCCTGTGTATCCTGTCCTTGAGATGAGGGCGTCCTCCCCGGCCACCTTGGTTTCGGCGCACCTGAAGCGCTTGAGCTGGCTTAGGTCAAGGTCAGCCAGCTGCTGCAGTGAAGCAGCCGCGCCTGGGCCCTGAACCGCAATCATGGCTGTTGTCTCTGTCAGGTCGTCAAGCGTCAGCCCGGATGGGGCATGGCTCATCATGTGACGCATATCAGTCTGGGCGTTTGCTGCGTTCACGACGACCATGTATCTGTCGGCCGCGAGCTTCTCGATGATCAAGTCGTCGATAATCCCGCCCCTGTCGTTCAGCAAGAGAGTGTAGAATGCCTTGCCTAGAGGTTGCGCCTGGACCGCGGTGGGAACCATGCCTTCCAGAAACCCTGTCGCACGCTCTCCCTTTGCCACGAACCTGGCCATATGCGACACGTCGAAGATTCCCGATGCGTTTCTGACCGCAAGGTGTTCTTCCGTCGTTGTAGTGTACCACAGCGGCATCTCGTACCCTGCGAATTCTGTGAGTTTGGCGTGGGCGGCATGATAATCATAGAGCTGCGTCGTCTTGGGCACGTTACTTCAAGGGGAGCCGACTCTATTTAAGTGGGCAACGCCTCGTCCAGTTGTTTGCTGTCGCTTATCCCGGTCACAATGCCGAAGATGAACGCCGGGTTTGATGTCGCTGAGCTCGTCGGGCGAAGAGCCGGCGGCAAGCTCAGGGATGGTGACGTAGTGGTAATCTCGAGTAAGTTCGTCGCCATTTCTGAGGGGCGCGTTGTCAACCTGAGCACCGTCCACGCCGGCCCAAGGGCGGGACAGTTGGCTGCGGTGCATCATATGGACCCCAGGCTCTGCGAGCTCGTCGTCCGAGAGTCTGACGGCGTGCTGGGAGGCATCCCTGGTTTCATCCTTACCAGCAAGGACGGCGTGATGACCCCCAACGCGGGGATTGACAAATCGAACGTTGACCACGGGATGGTGGTCCTATACCCCCGAAAGCCGCAGGCATCAGCGAGGAGGATAAGAGAGGTTCTGAGATTTTCGAGGGGCGTCTCGGTTGGCGTGATAGTCTGCGACAGCAGACTTTCGCCGACGCGCAGGGGGACCACAGGCGTAGCCGTAGCCGCTTCTGGGATTGACGCTGTGCTCGATATGCGCGGGAGGGCCGACCTCTTCGGGAACGTGCTCAAGGTGACATCACAGGCGCTGGCGGACGATCTCAGTTCGGCTGCGGAAGTGTTGATGGGCGAATCGGACGAAGCGACTCCTGTTGTACTCGTGCGCGGACTGAAGAGGTCGTTATTCAAGGATGCAGAATATGGTGGAGGAAGGTTCGCCATATCCGTGGAAGACGACGTGTTCCTCAGGAGCTTGGGCTTCTCGTGAAGCGCATATGATTCATTGCGCCTCCGTCAGGGGCAATTCATCCTAGAGTTGGAGCGGCAGGCGGTTGGCGGGAACCGCCTCTTCGGGTCCGGGTTCCATGTGGTGATGATGCTTCTCCCGATGAGTCGAGCGGGGCGTCCAAGAGGGCATTTGGTTACGAAGGAATCTGTGCTATTGTGTCAGCGATGGAGGTCGTGAATTCTTGCCGAATTCTTACGAATTGCAGGCTCTCCTCCCTTTCGCTTTCGAAGGCTTCGAGCGAGGTTTGCAGTGATTCCAGCGTCTGCCAATCTCCGGCGAGCGGAGATTCCGGAGAGCGCTGCTGGGCCGATTTCAGGAGCTTCTTTTGCCCGAGTATCTCCTCGTCCAAGACGCCATGCCTTGCCACAAGTTCCTCGACCCGACTTTTCGAGCCTTCCGAATCAATCGGTTTCCTGGCGAGCAGGCGCCTGAAAAACGAGTTGGAGCTTCGTTCCGAAGCCAAGTTGACAATCCTCGCCTTCTCTCTTGCAAGTTCGGCGGAGCATTCTGCCTGCTCGTTCTCGAGCTCTGCGAGTTTGGCCGCAATTCGCCCCGTCTCCGTTTCTATCCTACTGTTGACGTCGGTTATTTTCAGCTTGATTTCAGCGATTTCCCGTCAATCGAAGAGGGCGGGACCGGGCTCGACAGAAGCTCGTTCAGCTCTCGTCGCTTCACAAAGTAATCCGATGGGAGCCTCCCTTCGCCCATCTTTTCTTCGAAGTCGTCGAGCAGAACTTTCATGCTTCTCGCCCAGTTGTCGAGAGAGTAACCACCAGGCTCGTCAGAGAACCTCTGCGATCCCATCTTGTTCAGGGAAATGATCGTCCGCTTCTTCAGTTCGTCGGGATT
>JAKAPN010000017.1 GCA_021822995.1 archaeon | reverse complement strand
AAAGCGGGGGGTGAGGCCGTTGCGTCCTGGCTCAGGGGGCTGCTCAAGGAGGGTCTGACGCCGGTCACCTTCGGGGACGTGGGGCTGGCGCCCGGAGGCTTCAAGGTGATATCTGGAGACGTGATCGTCCAAGAGCTGGCGAAGACTCTCGAGCCCGAACGGTGCGTGTTCGCACTCGACGTCGACGGGGTCTACGAGGAGAACACCAGGGTGATAATACCGGAGCTGACGGCGTCGAAGGTAAGACGGATGAAGGTTCAGAGCGGCGACGACGCGACGGGAGGGATGAAGCTCAAGCTCGACGCGGCGGCCCGGATCGCGGTGGGGGGCGCCAAAGTCTGCTTCGTGTCCGGATACAGGCGGAACGAGTTCTCGAAGGCGCTGAAGGGGCTCGACTTCTACGGGACAGTGGTCAGGTCCTAAGCCAGCCATTTGTGCAGGTCCTGAGCATGGCAAACCTCCAGGATGAAATGAAGCGCGTGAAAGGGCGGATAGACCAGGTCATACTAGACCAGCTTCTCCCCAAATCCAGCCCTATCAGGGAGGTCGACCTGCTTTACAGGATGATGAGGGACTATCCTGCCCGCCCCGCGAAGGGGATGAGGCCCTTCCTTTGCGTGACCGCATGCAAGGCGGCGGGGGGGACCGAAGACTCGGCTCTCCTGACGGCTGCCTGCATCGAGCTGTTCCAGAACTGGATCCTGATCCATGATGACATAGAGGACGGCTCGGAGCTCCGGAGGGGCTCCCCGGCGCTCCATCTGTCCTATGGGGCGCCGCTTGCCCTGAACGCAGGAGACGCGCTTCACGCGAGGACCTGGGAAGCGCTGCTTGGGAACATGCCCGAGCTCGGGGCGCGGCGGACCCTCTCCGTGATGAAGGAGTTCTCCAGGATGGTGAACGAGACCACAGAGGGACAGCACATGGAGCTTGGATGGGTCGTCCACGGAAGGTGGGACCTGACCGAGAAAGACTACTTCGAGATGTGCACCAGGAAGACCTCCTGGTACACGGTGGCCAGCCCGTGCAGGATGGGGGCGATAATAGCCGGCGCCGACGCGGGGGTGCTCCGCGAGCTCATGGAGTTCGGGACGAATCTCGGCGTGGCGTTCCAGATCCAGGACGATTCACTCAACCTCGTCGGAGACGAAAAGAAGTACGGCAAGGCGAAGTCAGACGACATCCTCGAGGGTAAGAGGACCCTCATCCTCCTCAGGCTACTGGCGACTGCCACCCAGAGCGAACGGGACAGGGTGGTCGCTATCATGAACAAGACCCGGGCGAAGAAGACGGCGGCCGACGTGGCATACGTCCTGAATCTGGTCGACAAATATGATGCGATCGGCTACGCGAGGAAGAAGGCTGCGGAACTGCTCAAAGACTCCCTCGTGTCGCTCAGGGGCATCAGGTGGAAGGGGGACAAGGACTCGGCGGCCCTCCTCACGGCGTTCTCGAAGTTCGCAGTAGAAAGAAAATGGTAGCAGCCTCGGCCGACGACGGCCTTCACGAGCTAGTCGAAAGGGCGGCGCTGACGAACGCCCTGAAGCACGACGGCAAGGCGGAAGCAGGGGCGATAGTCGGGCGAGTCCTCGCCGAACGCCCCGACCTGAAGCCACAGGCGGGGCAGATCCTGAAAGAAGCTGCTGCCGCTGCGAAGAGGGTCAGCGCACTCACTCCCGGCGCCCAGCGGAAACTGCTGGCTGAGAAGTATCCTGACTTCTCCGACGACCAGCAGAAGCAGGGGAGGACGGGGCTCCCGCCCCTCCCCAACGCGGTGAAGGGAAAGACCGCATTCAGGCTCCCTCCCGAGCCGTCGGGGTTCATGACGGTCGGGCATGCCATGGCGTTCACGATCAACTACATCTACAAGCAGGACTACGACGGCGAGCTCTGGCTTCGCTTCGAGGACACCAACCCGCGCAAGGTGCAGCCCATCTACTACGACAGCTTCCGTCGCGGCATCGACTGGCTCGGGATCCATTACGACCACGAGAAGAACGTCTCCGACGACATGGAGCTCATCTACGAGCACGGGAGGAAGCTACTCGAGCAGGGGGAAGCCTACGCCTGCTCCTGCGACGAGGCGAAGGTGAAGCGCCTTCGGTTCGACGGGGTCGCCTGCGAACACAGGGCCAGCCCGGTGGAGACGAACCTCAGGGTGTGGGACGAGCTGCTGGCCAAGAAGCACAAGGAAGGGAGCTACGTGATTCGGTTCAAGGGGGAGATGCAGAGCCCGAACTACTCGCTCAGGGACACCAACCTCTTCAGGACTATCGGGTCGCCGCATCCGCTCACCGGGACGAAGTACACCCTCTGGCCGACATACGACATCGCCAACGCGGTCGAGGACGAAATCTGCGGAGTCACCCACGTCCTCAGGAGTTCGGAGTTCAGGAACGAGCTCCAGCAGCTCCTACGCGACGCCCTGGGATTCAGGCACGTCGAGGTGATCCAGTTCTCGAGGTTCAACTTCAAGGGAGCTCCCGTCTCGAAGAGGCTCCTCAGGCCGCTCGTTGAGAAGAAGGTGGTCACGGGCTGGGACGATCCAAGGATGCCCACGGTGGACGGGATGAAACGCCGCGGGATAATCCCCGAGGCGATCCGGGAGTTCACGCTCCAGGTGGGGTACACCAAGACGGAGCACGAATACGACTGGAGCATACTCCTGTCAGTCAACAGGAAGCTGCTGGACCCCATCTCGAAGCGCTTCTTCTTCGTCCCGCGCCCGGTGCGGCTGTCGGTCAAGGGCGCCCCTGAGAAGGTCGTCGACCTCCCGTTCCACCCGCAGAAGGACCTCGGCAGCAGGCGCATCAGGACCTCCGGGGAGTTCTTCTTGCCATCTGATGACCTGGTCGGACTGGCCGAGGGGGCGGTGGTCCGCCTGATGGACCTGTACAACGTCCGGCTCACCTCGGGCGGCGCCAAGCTAGAGGGAGAGTACGCGGGCGATGACATGGTCCCGGGAATGAAGAAGGTCCAATGGGTGACCGGTGAGCACCTCGAGGCGACCGTCGTTTCGCCGGGAGAGCTCTTCCTCGAAGGGGACGTCTACAACAAAGAAAGCTTGCAGGAGCTCAGCGGCTACGTCGAGTCGGCGGCTTCCGGTCTGAGCGTGGGGGACATCGTGCAGTTCCCCAGGTTCGGGTTCTGCAGGTTGGATTCGACAGCATCGTTCATACGCGCTTCCTGACCTCAGGGCGACCGTATTCGACGACTACCGTCGGAGCGAGTTAGATGCCCGGAGTCATCGCGGGCTCGATCCTAACGCCGTTATCTGGGGCGTTCGCATTCGGCCGAGCGCGACGAACGTCACGGCAGCAGTCTGCCTCGATGAGCGCCGCGGCTCGGAGACCAGGCCAGGTCGAAAACAGGCCCCGGCTGAAATCCACCTTCCAGCACCCGACGGAGACCCGGGCCTCCCACAACCGTTTATATGCTGGCCAAGATGGGCCAGTCTGGGAGATTCAAAGATGACCCCAGACAAGAAGCCTTACTACATCAAGTTCGAGACGCCCAAGGAGGTCTCGGAGGCCGCCTACGAGGTCCTACGGCAGGCATCGCGTACCGGCAAGGTCCGTAAGGGGACCAACGAGTCGACGAAGGCTATCGAAAGGGGGCTCGCCAAGCTCGTGATCATAGCCGAAGACGTAACTCCTCCTGAGGTGGTCGCACACCTGCCGATCCTTTGCGACGAAAGGAAGATCCCCTATGTCTTCGTCCCTTCAAAGGACCAGATCGGCCCGGCCATAGGGATCGACGTGTCCACGGCCGCAGCGGCGGTCCTCGACGCAGGCGAAGGCTCGCAGATCCTTGAGCAGGTCACGCAGGAGCTTTCGAGGCTGAAGAAGACCGCATGAGCAGCAAGAAAGAAGCAGAGACTCTAACCCCGGCCGAGGTCGTGCAGATCGTCGGCAGGACAGGCGTCGCGGGCGAGATAACCCAGGTTCGCGTAAAGATCCTCGAAGGGAAGGAGAAGGGGCGGATCCTCACGAGGAACGTCAAGGGTCCCATCAGGCTGGCCGACGTGCTTGTTTTAAGGGAGACTGAAAGAGAGGCGCGCAAGCTGAAGGCCCTTTGGCTACTGGCACTCAGTTTGGGGCTTGCTATGGCAATACAGCTCGCTTTCACCCTCTCCTAGGTCAGCATTACCCGAATCACCCTGCGCCAGTGCCCTTTTTCATCCATCTTTGGACTGCCTCGAAGCCAAGTACAAATCCAAACGTGTCGACAATCTTCTCGGACAACTTCGGCACCGAGATTCCGTGGCAGTTCGCGAGAATGAACTTTCTTATCTCCAGAGGCACTCGTCTTCCATGGCCTATGTGTTTGGCGGTGAAGAGTTTCTCGAACCGCCGGTACCTTACGGTCTTCAGGAGGGGGGAGAACGGTGGGATGACGCCAAGTTTCGCAATTTGGGACTTCGTTACAGAGAGAGCTTCCCGATTCTGGAATCCCCTTACTCCGAAGGTTAACAAAACCGCTTTGAAGAATTCCCAGTTGGGTCCGATCCAGAATTCGACAGTCTGGGAAGCAATGCTTACGGACCCGTCTGATTCCGCGATTCCTTGTATCAGGCCCCTCCTAAAATCCACCGGGGATTCAACAACCCAACCCATCCTCACGGCATCATAGGTAGTTCTTTCTCCGTCCTTGAGCCCCAGGACGACGTTGAAAATCCAATCCACCAAGGGGGACGCTTGCGAAACCCACTCGTAGAAACCGTGGGGCTTACGGCCTTTCTTCGGTTGGTCAGCGACACTGTGCATGCGTAACCCGACATCACGAGCGCAGAAACAGGTGAAATCTCCAATCCTCTTGTTCGTCCTGTATTTCTTGCTCAGCACTAGCCCCAAATGTCGGTGCCAGTTCTTTGCCCTCGATTTGGCTGCATCCCCTATAATCATTCCGATGAGGAACCCGAAGATGTATTCTCTAGTCAGTTCTGTTTCGTTTGTTTCAAGCGGTTTGAGTTGTGCAAGTACGGTTGCCACGTCGCCCCAGTTTGAAACTTGCAGTGGAACCTCTACGACAGGCCCAAGCGGTACGGCATGTCCAGAGGTGTTGTTTACGCTTAACCAGAACCAACCCTCCTTCGGTGTCCCGAACTGGAGGTAACGGCTCAGGAAATGCGCTAGCTTTGGTTTCTGTTTGAATTTAGTCCAAGCATTTACTGACTGCCAATTGACACCTATCTTATCAGCAATCTCTCCGAGTGACTTGCCTTCCCTGAAGAGCCGCATGCATTCCACGTAGAGGGGGTACCGTCCCACCTCGTACGTGTGGGGCTCGCATTTCCTCCAGAAACTCTCGGTGAAGGAAGTGTCGGGGCCATGCTTCGAAAGGTAGTCAAAGATTCTGCCCTCCAACTTGGACGCCGCCGCAGCTCCCAAGTCCATTGCCAAAGCCAGGTCCCTGAACCAACGGTCAGGCATTTAGCGGACTGCGGGGTTCCGCACAACCCCGAAAGGGAGGGCACTCCGAAAGTGACGCCGCTACTTCCTGATGGCCTTCTGGAAGTCGGCCATGCTCTGCGGCCTCGAGTACGTCCCATGGGTCAGCCTGGCTATCTCCCGGAGCTCGATGGAAGCCGAGTTGGACAGCTCGATAGCGTCCACCGGTACCGGAGACGCCTTCAGCTCGTCGGACATCGACTTCACCGGGGCGCCGTCGTTGTCTCCGTCGCTGATCAGCTTCACCACCTTGTCTTTCCTCATCGAGCCTCCGACCTCTCCGATCGCGTAACGTACCGCGTCCACCAGCGGGCTCCCTCCCTTGCACGGCATCCCATCCAGCCTGTAGAGCTCGAGGGTCGCGGGGGGCGGGTTCAGGGGCACGACCACGTCCAGCTGCGTCCCCCCGGGCGTCCCCAGCAGCCTGTAGAACGTGACTCCTATCCTAAGCGGCCATGGGAAGTAGGAGACCGGCCACTTCTCCGTGACGAACTCCATCAGCCCTTCCTTTATCATCCCGATCTTCGTCATCCCTGAAGACTTCAGCTTCCCTCCCATGCTCCTGGAGCCGTCGATCAGAAACAGGACGTCCTCGGCCTTGGACTCGTCGTAGGTCACTGGCCTTGCCACGACGTAACAAACGTATAAAACAGATGGATTCCGGGTTTGAACGTTGGCTTTCAGGGTCGCGAACCAGGCTCCTCTCGCGCCAAACCCGGTGATCATGGCCTGCATGGGCCACGCGGGCGTCGGCATCGGCGCAGAGGCCTACCGCTGGGTCCTCCTCGACGTCGGAGCCGATCCCATGGCGCCGACCTTGAAGGGGGAGAAACAGCAGCTCGAGGTCCTCAGGCGTTATGGGGGCACAATACTCAGGTTCGGCGCATCCCTCAGGAAAGGGGAGACCCCGCTGGTCCCCAGGGCGCTGCTCGTCGACCTCGACCCGAGGTCAGCCAACCTGATCCTGCAGTCTTATCCTCAGCTCTTCGCCATGAAGGACAAGCACGCCGTGTACGGTCTCGGCGGGGCCGCCAGGAACTGGGCTGAAGGGAGGACCAGATTCAGGAACGAGATAGTCGGCAAGCAGGACATCGCGTCAAGGATACAGGCGATCTCCCCGGAGCCGGTCCGGGGGTTCATCGTGCCGTTCAGCATGGGGGGCGGGACGGGCGGTTCCTTCTCCTCCGAGTTCATGTCCTACGTGAAGGGGAGCGACACTCTCGGTCACGCCACCATCGCCACCTTCGGGATCCTCCCAGAGTTCGGATGGGACCCGGTCATCTACGGACCGGCGCACATCAGCATAGTGCTCAACCTGGCTTACCAGATCAAATACTCGGACGCGCCAATACTGATGGACAACAAGGAGCTCAGGTTCCAGGCAGACAGGCTGAAGTCGATGCTCGACTCGAGGTCTTCCATTGTGGACGAGCTCCCGAAGCAGATAAGGGTAGGCTGGGACGATTACAGGAACAAGAACCTGCTGGCGGCCCACACGATAGCCGAGTTCATGGATTCCTTCATCCGCGAGACGGAGTGGGACATGTCCAACTACAGGACTTGGCTCGCGGCCAGCAAGCCGAAGTTCGTCATCCCCTGGCTGATACCCCTCGTCCCGAAGGGAAGCTCCGACGTGAAGTCCATACAGCAGGCCATCGAGGAGGGGAACGACGGTCTCCTGTTCGACCTGGAACAGGAAGGTGTCATGGAGAAGGGGAAGACCGACTCGGCATGCGTCCTGGTAAAGTGCTCGGGGAGCCTCGGGGCGGAGGAAAGGGAGTACTTCAAGAAGGTCTTAGCCGAAAGATACGAGATCAAGGACAAGCGGGTGATATTCATCAAGATCCCCACCATGCCAGGGGAGCCTGCGTCGGCGATGGTCCTGCTCAGCATCAAGGGGATTAGCAAGAAGCTCCTTCCGATTGTGACCGAGGCGGAGGACGCCTGGGACTCCTACAAGGACGAGTACCAGAGCAGGAACCTGACCCACGAGGAGTTCAAGAAGGCTGTCATCGAAGTTTCAAGCCACCTAGGTTAGGGAAATTGAACTTCGCCGAGTTCGAGTCAGCCGCCGGCAGGCTTCTACAGGACCAGAGGCGCCTGAGGGCAATCGACGCCGAGCTCGACAGCCTGTCGCAGGAGATCAAGCAAGACCCCAAGCGGAACGAGAAGGACAGGGCGTTCTACGCGCTCATCGGCATGGACTGGTCCGACCCCGGGCACAAGGCATCTTCCGACGCCCTTCGCACGGAGAGGGACGCGGTGCAGGGGTCGATCAGGGAAAGCGAGGCGTCCATCTATGCCGGGATGTCGCAACCCCTGGTGGTCCCGCTCGACCCGGTCCCCGTCCATGAAAGCGGCCGCTTCACGTTCAAGTTCAGGTCGGGAGCGACCTTCCCGAACACTGTCGACGAGCTCTCCGTGACACTCGGGATCCCGTCTCCTCTCAAGATGGGCGAGGTGACGATATACCCCGACCAGGTCGTGGTGGTCGAGTCGGACGAGTACTTCGCCAAGAAGAAGGTGGTCGAAGCCTTCGACGACATTAGGAAGGCGCTCAGGCTGAAGCTTGCGCCCTAGGTCACATTCGGAAGACTCCTTTTAGCATTCAGCAGCGACGGGTGAGGGGTCAACGTGTCAGCCGTCAAGCGCATCACAGACCTCTTCGGCAGGGTACGCGCGCCCCTCAGCAAGATATCGCCGTTGACTTCCGGCACGCGGGACGACGACCTGATCGCCGCCGTGATCCAGCGGATCGAGGTCGAAGGTGAAGACGAGACCGCTCCCATCGCGCCCGGAGACTCCGAGCAGCGGTACCGACGCCTTATGCGGCGGCTCGAATGGCAGCTCAGGAACTCCGGCATCACCGTCGAGGAGCTCGTCAGGACGAACCCGAAAGAAGTGAAGTCGATTCTGGTCTTCAAGTCCTACGAGTCGACCAAGAAGAAGGCAAGACCGGCGGTGACGTTCAGGGACCGGCTGATAGAGATGGGGTTCAGGTCGATACAGCCCGGCGTCTGGATACTCCCGCCCAACAGGACGCCCCCGGGCTTGGACTCCCAGGACGAGCTCAAGCTGTGGGTCCGACAGCAGATGGTCAAGCCGGTCTCCAAGACACTGGATTACGTCTTCCCGTTCATCGCCCTGGTGGACCTGAAGAAGGTAGTGTCGGAGCGCAGGGGGATCAGGAAGATGCCTACGGCCAGGACGCTCTTCGGCGTCCTGTCGGTCGAGGAGGTCGCCTCGCCGGGCCACGTCTACGAAACGATGAAGTCGCGCGGATACGGCGTCAGGGAAGTGATCCTTTCCGGGGACCTCGCGTTCCTGTCGAGCGCGTTCGCGGACGGTGAAGATCTTGACGGGGTGCGGGTGAACGAACTGGAGATCGGGGGGAAGCTGCGGCACTCTACCGGGGCGTCGGCAATCAACCTCGAGGACCTCGCCAACCTGGGCCCCGAGACCGTCGCGAAGGCCGTCACCGGGTGCGTCGCCCACCCGAAAGACTTCGCCCAGAGGCTGATCGTTGAAGCGCAGTTCTGGATGCGCGTCCTCGGCGGGTCCGTGCCAGCCTAGCGGTTCGGCGCCAGGCGCCGCATTTATATTCCGAGTTCCAAAGGCAGCAAAAGAAGGTGCGGTAGCCTGTCATGTACGTTCCAAAGAAATGCGCGTTTTGTGGTAAAGAAGTCAGACTCGGCTCCGGCATCCTGTTCGTAAAGAACGACGGCTCCACCCGAGCGTACTGTTCTTCGAAGTGCAAGATCAACGACCTGAAACTGGGCCGCGACCCTCGCAACCTGAAGTGGGCGAGGAGGCCCTCGAAGAAATGAGTTCGGCCGCGGAAGACACGCTGATCGTCGTAAAGCCCGACGGCGTCAGGCGAGGCCTGGTGGGGGAGGTCCTGGGGAGGTTCGAGCGGAAGGGGTTCTCGGTCAAGAGGGTCCAGCTGCTGACGATGTCAAAGACGCAGGCCGAAGAGTTCTACAGCGTGCACAAGGAAAAACCGTTCTTCGGAGAGCTTGTGGGATTCATCACGTCGGGCCCCGTGGTCGGGGTCGTCCTCTCCGGGAGGGACGCGGTAGCCACCGTCAGGCGAATGGTGGGCGCCACGAAGAGCTGGGAAGCCGCGGCCGGCACGATCCGGGGAGATTTCGGTCTGGGGTACACGGACAACATCATCCACGCGTCTGACTCGGCTGACAGCTTCGCGCACGAGCAGGCTGCTTTCTTCGGCAAGACGAGAGGGTGAGGGCATCTTAAGGTGCCGGTGGTATAATGCCAGAGCAAGCCGGGCGCCTGAGACAGCCGATAGTCGTCATACTGGGACACGTAGACAGCGGTAAGACCAGCCTGGGGGATGCCCTCAGGGGCACGAGCGTCCAGGCGAGAGAAGTGGGCGGGATCACGCAGGAGATCGGCGCCAGCTTCTTCCCGATGGAGACCCTGAAGCAGATAAGCGGCTCGCTCCTCGACAGGGCGGGGGGGGAGCTGCAGGTCCCCGGACTGCTCCTGATAGACACCCCGGGGCACGCCGTCTTCTCGAACCTGAGGA
>JAKAPN010000016.1 GCA_021822995.1 archaeon | reverse complement strand
GGAGAGGGCGTTATATCACTGAACTCATGCGTCTTTCCCCAGACATGACCAATGATACCGTTTCCCTGTTGATGGAGGGTGCCCAACGTCTCAGAGACGTGCTGGGGGCGAAGTTCAGCACAGCGAAGCTCATTGGGGTGCTGGCTGATCATCCCTGTCCCTCACGGTGCGCAGACGAGCTGACACACTCACAGTACCGCAACATTGACAGGTACTACTCCGTGCGACACGGCTTCCTGCAGCGGGTGCTCTTGGACGAGTTGCGGCTCAGGCTGCGCCGGGAGGGGTTCAACGTCAGAATCGCGGCAGAGAACGACCTCGCCTTCGGCCATGGGGACCTCGATGTCGTGCTCCTCGATGGCAACGGTGGAGTCAGCTTCAACGGCCTCACTGTAAGGACGGAGCTGAAGGGCGGCCACACATTCGAGTTCCCCCAGCTTATCCGCTACCTCATGGACGTCGACGCGGTAGTCGTGACCCTCGCCGGCCGGGGAAAGGCCTTCGCCGTGAGGAAGCGCGACGTGAAGGACCTGGTAGAATTCACGATGGGCCTCTACGCCAGGAAGCTGGAGACGCTGATCCAAGACAGGAAGGAGCGGATTCCCGGGCCGTGGTGTAGGGGGTGCATGGTTGAGTGCCCCCACTCACTGCCGGAGCCCGCCCACACTGTGAACTTCGACCTCGAATTCGTCGCGCAGTCACCCAACTGGGTCAGCGCGGTGGAAGACACCTGTGAGAAGATCGTCGGGCTGCTAGTCGAGGTAAGGAACTCCAAGCTAGGCGCCGTCCCTGATATCCCTTCGAGTACTCAGAGCCCCTGTGATAAGCCAGAAGCGACGCACAGACTTCCACCATAGATTACTACAGGTTTGTGCCCGCTGATTCTGTTAAGTTCGTGGCACGAAAATGAAGCGGTCAAGCCTTGAGCCTCTTCTTGATTTCCCGTTCCCATTCCTCTTGGGCGAGAATGCCCTTTCTTTCGAGTATGTCCACCAAAGAAGTGAGCATGCCGTCCAAGATGCTATTTCTTAGCCTTCTCGTTCTTGAGAGATTTGGCCATGAGCGAACTTGATTCTGTCAGCTCAGCTATCGCGTCTGCCAAGCGGTCTTGGGTCTGGTTCAAGTGGTCAAGGGCTTCCCTTAGTTCCTGTCTCTCTTTCCTACCGAGAAGGAAACTAAGCAAGGTTTCTCCCACTAGGATTGAGGCCGTGCCAATCAAAAGCGCCGATAACCAAGCAGGAATCTGAAGCTGGACGGTCGGAAGAGAAGAGCCCTGGGTCGTCCAAAGATAGTAATCTAGGCCAATGAAGAACACAAAGAATGCCACGAGTCCGATTTCGGCCAAGGCAATCTTGATTCTGAGTGGTCGCGTTCGGATTCTTTCGCTCTCCGCCCATTTGCTCCTCCTTTCTTCCTCCGCCTTCCGTTCCTCCTCCGATAATGGTTTCCAAGTTCCAGAGTCCGACTCGTCCCCTTCGCTCATCCGCCGCGTTTGAGGGCTCCCTTCTGCCCATAAGGATATGCAGTCTCACGGAGCGTGCAATGAAGCTAACAGAATTGTGCCCGCTTCGTCCTTAAAGGCGAGCACGCCACAGGAGCGCATATGAGGAAAGCTGATCCCAATGCGGACTATGCGACTATCGCATGGTTGGCTTACCAGAATAGTCTCGACCTCCACGCGGAAGCGAAACTCCTCCTCGAAAGACGGTCTCCAAGAGCGTTCACGCTGGCCGTAGCTTCGGTAGAGGAGTCGATGAAAGCTATGCTTGCCGATGCCATCACGAAAGGAGAGGCTCGACCAGAGGAGCTGTTGGTGGGAGACGACCGCGGCAGGTGGGGCTTTCTGACGCACCACGGAGGGAAGCAGACGCTCTTCGCGTTGCACCTTCTCGCACAGGCAGCTCGCAAGAGGGGACAGGAGTCACTATTCCAGCTCGTGGAGACACTCAGGACGTCAGGCGACCTTGAATCTGTCGAGCTAGATGAGAAGAACGCTATAATGGAGCAGGTGACTTCGATGGAGAGGAACAGACAGGATTCCGTCTACGTGGGTGTGACCGGCAGGGGCGACGCCGTGAAGTCTCCGAAGAAAGTCATCACTACTGAAATGTGCGAGACGCTGATTGGACAGTTGGCCGACTTCTTTCCAATCCTGAAAGCCAATCTAAAGCTGACTGGAGAAGAATACCGCACGGCCCAGGAAACGAAGCTGGAAGCAATGCACAAAGCGCAGGTGAGGTGAAGGGCAAATGCTCGTCACCAAGAGTGTCATCAGGGCCTAGCTAGACCCGGCCCCTAGCCGGGCAGGCAGCTGCCTCCCGTTCGCTGAGGAGGGCGGGTAAAATACTGTTTTTCTCCTAAGAGGGCATGACATCGGACTCTGGAGAAGGAAGCGGGGACCTTCGGGCCGGCCCCCTTCGGCGGCCCGCGCACGTTGTCCAGACTGGGCAGCGAATCACTCGCGTCATGCTCCAGCGGCTCGTGGTTCCGTCAGGTTTGGGCATGAACCAGTGGGTCGCATTCACGCCCTTTGGGGCTGGCGGCAAAGGCGGATTCGACCACGCGACTCTCAAAGCCCTGGACGGCGTGTTCGACTTCGACTACATGGGCGCGGCTGACTTCGAATGGGGAGCTGTTCCGACTGCCCTCTCTTCGCTTAGGGCGTGCGTCAAAGAGAAGCGGGCTTCCTATGGATCTTTTCTTTACAGGTCTGCCATACCAATCTACTTCATTTGTGCCGTGGAAGACAAGAAACGAGTCCTCGGTGCAATTCGCCGCCTCCTGAAGGGGAGTGCCGGTACCCAGTCGTTTCGTTACACGGGGATTGGGGAAGCCCTGGGGCGGAAGGCTAGACCAAGATACGTAGCTGGCTGGTTAGACATCATCAACCACTTCATGTTCTTCACTGATGAAACGATGTACAAGAACACTCTGCGCTTCCTAGCGGAGTGGAAGGCGCCAGTCGGTTGAGGCTTACCAGGCGCCAGCTCAAGGGGTTGGGAATCCTATTCGTCGGAGGACAAATCAAAAGGGTCACAGATCGCCTGTACTTGGTCCAATCCCAGAGTGGTGCCACTCGATACAAGGTGGCGTGGCGTCGTGGCCGCTGGAGATGTACCTGCGAAGACTACCGAAAGACTAGGAAGCCATGCAAGCACTGCTACTCCGTCCAGGCGTTTCTTGACCTCCCGAACGTCCTCTTGGCCAATTCTCAGGCCACTGAGAAGAAATGTCCTCACTGTAAGTCGGGGAAGATAAGCCGCGATGGACGGAGGCAGAACCTCGGTGGGACTGTCCAGATGTATGAGTGCAGAGAGTGCGGAGCGTACTTCAGTGATACTCCTGTTTCGAAGACCAAGGGGAACAACACGGGGCTCTTCATAATCGCCCTTGACCTCTATGCAAAGAAGGTCTCGACCAGAGACATAAGCCATCACATCGCACAGGTCTATGGGGTCAGGAAGGCACCCACGACGATACATTTCTGGGTGCAAAAGTTCGAAAGGCTAGCTGCATCCGTTTCAAACAAGGAGAAGCTGAAAGTCGGAGACAGGTGGCTCGCCGATGAGATGGTAGTGAGGGTGAGAGGGAGAAGAATGTATCTCTGGAACGTCCTGGACTATCAGACACGACAGCTTATCGCTTCGCTGCTCACGAAGGGCCGAGGGACGGCTGAAGCGCGAAGGGTACTGACATTAGCTATCCAGAAAGCAGGGAAAGATCCCAAGGTACTTGTCTCAGACGCCTTGGGTTCCTACACTTCAGGCCTCAAAGAAATGAACAAGCCCGGGATCAAGCACCTCGCCCACACTGCCTTGAGCAAGAAGCGCGGTAACCAGCGGGTTGAGAGATATCACAGCACAGTTAGGGCGTGGGAGCGAGCCCACCGAAGGACCGGCAACGCAGACGGCACACAATTCACGGGCTTCGGCTCCTATTACTACAACAAGGTTCGGCCACATAGTGTATTAGGCCATCCTCCCTCCGGTGAAGAACGAGAGCCTGGATGGTTGTCAGTCCTCGCCAAGGGAAGGAAGGTTCGCAAAGGCTCCTGAGTGGAGTCCTACTCCTTCTTCACCTGGGGTTTTGTTCCTCGCAAGGGGGTGGCCCAGGGTTCTGTCCCTCAGTCTCAGAAGGCTGAGTGCAACAATCAGTCGCCGGTCTGTGTTGCCTTGCGGTATTGGAACTGATGCCTTGATTCACACATAACCACAGTCTCAATTGATGAGGTTGAGCCGCCATCTAACAGGACCCCCATAACCCCCGGGGGAAGCACCCGAGGAATTCGAGATGCCCAAGAACTATTAGGCACAATGCAATGGCGACTATGAATGCAGAAAGGAGCACCCACCTACTCTGAGTTCTTGAGGAGTCCGCTCTCACAGAAGGCCGCGTCATATGTTGCCTATCTCACGGCATTTGGTTGTCTTGCTGACGGTCTGACTACCGCAATAGGTCTGTCGCTCGGGGGACACGAAACGGTCGCAATGAGTATAGCAATCATGAACGCATTCGGCACAGCGGGGTTCGTAATTGTGAAAGATGTTCAGGCGGCGGTTATGGTCAGTCTGGGTTTGGCATTCAAGCACTACTGGGCAAGGTTTAGGCCGATTTCCTGTTTTGCTATTCTTGTTCTTGTGGTGGTCTCTGCTGTGCTTTTTACTTATCCAGCCCTTCACAACGTCGTTGTTCTCCTTCACCTTTGGGGGTAATGTGACGCCCTCTTCGGAACACCCCTTCGGAACACCTCACGAGAGGAACAAAACCTCACATGGTCATCGTCCTCTTCTTCGCCGGAGTCCTGCTTCCCTAGCTCATCCTGGAATCGCTCTGTGCAGGCGGGACACTTCGAAGGGACGTGATCTTGGATAAACTGCTCAATGTGCTCCGTCCCCATTCGCTCCCAGCATTGACATTTGGAGTACGATTAGTGGCAAAAATCGCAGAAGGTTTCGTCTGCTGAAGCTATGTCAGCATACAGCGTCCTTTGTTTTACGCGGTCCCTTGGATCCTAGAACAGCGCCTCGGAATATAAACTCGCAGAATTCTTCCGATTATCACTGTACACTTCATGTATCGGCGGTCCGCCGGGCGGAAACCCGGAGGGCACAGCCCGGCAGACCGCTGATATCTGAAACCGAACAATTCATCGGAAATCGGTCAGATTCAGCCGTGCCGAACTTGACGCCCATCGACCTTCGAGCTCGCACTTTCGTGCTCCCGCATGGCTTCCTCTGGGCGCCCGACAGCCCTGTGCCTCAGGGCTCCAGCAAGTATGTTCTTCGCCGCGTTCTCGTCGCGGTCTATGACTAGCTCACATTTGAGACACTTCAGTGTGCGGTATGACTCCTCGACCAGGAAATCGCAGCCACACGAGGAGCAACGGCTCGAGGTTCCCGCCGTCTCGTGCGAGTTCAGTTGGATGAGTTCGACCCCCTCGCACTCGCTCTTGTAGGCTATCTGGCGCAGGATCTCGCCATACCTCCAGTGGTTCATCATCGCCCGGTACCTCTCGGTCTTACCGCTCTCCCTGGTGAAGCGCTCCCTCAGCCCGTTGAGATCCTCCACGGCTATCGCGAAGTTGTTCTCTGCTGCGTATTCGACCACAGCGTGTGTAAGCTTGTGAAGTTCACTGTTAACCCGACGCCTTTCCAGGTCACCATACTTCTGATACAACTCCTCACGTATCCTGTTGTCGTTCCTCGTGAACCGAGATTGGACATCCCTGTAGGTCATGGGAATATCGGCCAGTCTTGCGATGTCGAGTCTGATGATGCTGCCCTTCGTATCGGCCATTGTCACGTTTCTTAGGTTCAGGTCCAAGGCTAGCACCCCGTACGTGGGGATGGGTTCGGGCTCGAGCGAGTAGGATATGCAGCACTTGTTCGCTGTGAGTGTGACCTGCTTCACTTCATGTGACCCTATGACCTCGAGGGTCCGCTCAGTGAGAGGTACCCTCATGCATTCCGGCATGTCCAGTATGCCCTCACGGATCCGGACACCATCGCTGGCCTTCAGGAAGAGACGCCGACAATATGGCTCCTTCACCTCTTGACCGGCCTTCAGTGCCTCCTTCCTGAGCTTGAGGATTCCGGCCGCGTGGCCTATCGCAGACTGAACCAGAGACGATTCCAGACGATACGCCGAACGAAGGTACCTCCTTTCCTCTCCAAACTCCCGTCGGTCGGTTTTCCCGGAACGCACGCCCGCTCTTATGATGTAGTTGACCATCCCCCTGAACTGTTGCATTAGACGTTGGACCTTAATGTCAGGCGAGTAGGCCTGAACGACAGTCAGAATCGGAACGCTCTCTTCTTCGTCCCCGCTCACTGCGGCTCCTCTCCTATCTGCTCTTCGGGGTCTCCGTAGCGTTCCTTTCTGTAGAGGTACCAGTAGTAGTCGACCATCTTCCCAAACGACCGGACGCTGCGGAAGCCACCCTTCCGGCTCTTCCAGAAACGCTTCAGAAGTGACATGTGTGACTCGCAGACGTTGTTGGTGGGGCCGGTCTCCCTCTCGTTTGCTTCTGGCTTCGCCCAGTTGATCTGCCTGTTGGTTACCCCGAGCCTCCTGAGTTCTTCAATCGGCGGGAAGTAGTCTATGTTCGTGAGTACATAGTCTATGGCCGTGATGACCCTCTTGTCCTTCTTGTTTCCCTTCTTCGCCTCGCGTTGCTTCACCCGTCTCAGATTGTTCAGATACGCCATCTGAGTAGCCGCATCCTCAGCTAGGACAACCCGGTTGAGCTGGTCCTTCAAGTCATAGTAGCGTTTCAGCTTGGTTCTCTGCGAGAGGAGTCGTTGCTTCTTCTCCTGGACTTCCCATGGAGAATCGAGAGTCGTCCGTTCTCTTGCTCTGTTGGCTATGTCGCGGGCAAGGTTCAGCGTTGGAAGCTTCGTGTTCAGGTCTTGCTTGAAGTGGAAGTAGCACCCAACTATCCGCCCACGAAGGTCCTTTCTTCCCCTGAAGAACACCTTTCTGACGACCGAGATGAAGATCTTGTCTAGGTCCGTGACGACGACCTGGGGTTGGATTCCAAGGGTGTCTCTGTGCCCCTTGGAGGGAGCCGCTATCTCCTTGAGATGGTTGTAGAGTTGTCTCTTGTATGACTTCTTGGCGCCCTTGCTCGACCTTCCCCGCAAGTCGTCGTACGACCTTGCGACGAAGTAGTCTAGGGGATCGTGACTGAGGACGTCGACTATATGCGTGTACACGAATTGCTTGTGGTTGGCCTTCCTTCCGTCCCTGAGCCGATTCAACGGTTTATGACCAAAGAACGCGGCGTCTAGGGCAAGGACCTTCGGACGGGGCACCCCTGCCTCTTGCCCCCAAGGTGCTTGCCTAGCAAAGCGCTTTGAGAGTTGGATTCCCTTGGGGGCACTGTTCGCCTCTCGCTTGATTCTGTCCCAGACGGTACTCTTTGGAATACCTGACCTCCTCGAGACAGCTCGGCTGGACATGCTGAGGAAGTAGTCGTCTATGAGCGATAACGGGGATGCCTTGCGCTCAGGTTTCTTCCTGCCGGGTTCCCAGCCTGGAGCCTGCTGCACCAATAGGGTGCCCGTCAGCCGGTTCTCCTGGAACAGGTTAGCAACGGACTGGACGTCATGGGTCCCCGCCGTTTCATGGAGTCTAGTCTGCGCGTCATCAGATGGGAGAGGAGTAGCCCCCACAACACCCGTCTCGTCATTATCCAGCGCTCCAGGCCCTTGGCGGGGTGGCCTTCTGAGCACTGCTGCTACTCGTCCTAGGACTTCCTCACTCGGGTTGGCTACGTATGTGTTGGAAGGACCCGACACAAGTCTGCCGTCGGACAAGCACTTGAGTACGGCTCGATGAGCCTTGCCTTTGGAGCGTCCCAGCTTCTTCGTCTTGATGCCATAGAAGACGTAGTTGATCTCACGCTGCTCCATCGGCGTGCCTCGCCCGACGACAATAGCCCACACCAAGTCGGAATCTGTTAGTCTCGCCCATTCGGATGAGTGGTCCAGAATCGTTGCCCAGTCAGCATTCATCGCTTCAGTCCAGGGCTCGGACCGCAAGGAGGAGGGCACCTCGGAGCCGTCAGGACCTCGGCCCGGCTTGGGCCCGGCTTCGGGTTCCAGGCTCACGGCGTCTCACTCCATTCCCGACCATCGAGGGACCTTCCTCCTGACTTGGGTCGCCTGCCCCCGTTCTGTTTCCAGAAGAAGGGAATGCCAAGCCGAATACACTCATCCCGAAGCCACCTCGCCCAGTCAGGATTCCCTGGACGGAAGCTAGGCCCACTTTCAAATCCCCCGATGACCCACCCAATCCCGGCCAAGTCGAGCCTATCGACAGGTCCAATCAGGGGCTCACAACTCAAGAAGCGGATGCCAGATTTGACCTTCACCTGGCGAAGGAAGTCGGCACGCCGAACCACTCGATTATCCTCGATGCTGGTTCCAATCCAGGTGTTCTTCGGGAAGCCATCGGGAAAATAGCGCCGTTGGAAGTTGAGGACTCTAAGCGGGCGCTTGGAAAGCAGCTGGTAGACATGCCATGGAGCGACTTCCTCGATAGTCTTGAAGACCTCAAGGATGAAGGAGTCGGGAACGTGGCTCTCGAACAGGTCTCCCATTGAGACAGTGAAGATGAGCCTCGGCTGCTTCCACTTGGCCGGATCGGCCAAGGCTTCGGGGTGGATGGTCGGGGTGAAGCCGGCGGCATACCTCTTGACTCCCATCCTCTGAAGGTGACGGGACTCCCTTTCAGCGTAACAGTTTCGACATCCCTCACTGACCTTGGTACAGCCAGTTACTGGATTCCAGGTAGACTTGGTCCATTGGATTGCGGTTTTTTCTCCCACGGACTACCGACCTCCTTTCCTTTCAGGATGCACTACCGGAGTAGCATTGAGGGCAGGGTCTGACTCCTTGATGACCCCACCAACTCGGCATGGATTTTCTACGCGATTCATGCCGTAGAACGTGGTCGGACTTGATGAGAAGCGCCACGATTATTTTTTCACGGCTTAAATACTCTTGACCACAAAGGCGTCTTAAGCCAAGAGCTTGGTTTTCAGCCACTAGTGGCGAGAAGAGTGGGAGATGGGATTGAATGTGTAGCAGAACCAACTAAGAGCCTGACAATAGGTCCTCTACCTCAAGAGGATGAGATAGGAACGCGGCTATCTCCCGAGGGGACGCGGGTCGTCGGCGCTCAAGTTCTTCCTCATGGGCGTCAAGGTATTCGCGTACTTCTGTCCATCTCTTCAGAACATTGCTTTCGCTGATACGTCGCCTAAGCGCTACGCACTCGCGCAACAACCTTCGACGCGCCCAACCAGCCCCCTTCTCTTCAGCTGTAGCAAGAAGAAGTGTAAATCGGCGGTCGAATTTCTCGACTTCGGCCAACTGAGCCTTTGCCCATCTCTTCTGTGTAATGCAGTGTCTTCTTGCCGCCTGGATCTCGCGCCTTGTTTCGGACCTTATCGACCGAACCTGCCCGCTAATCCAGCCATCTGGTCTGTACTTGGCCGACTCCATGGCCTTCCTTAGTTGACGCGTCTTGCGAGCTTTGATTTGTTGTATCAGGCGGTTCCTCTTGATAGTGTAGTATCTTCTGAAATCAGAGTAAGCCCGCCTGCCCTCCCGAGTACGCAGTCGAAGAGAGTGAGCATTTTCCCGCCTCTTCCGGCTAGCTTCTTGTCTCTCACCAAGTCTGTCTCTAACGATGTTCGAGGCCAACCGCTCCACATGTAAGTAGTCCGGGTATGTTATGCGGAGTTTGTGTGCAGAGTCGATTACAACTCCATACTTTATCAGGATGTCAAGGTACTTGTTCAATCTGGACTCGCCCGTTGCCATCCTGTCCGCTAGTCTGTGCCTAGAGACGTTGGGCGAGCGTGCAATTTCCCTTATGACGTCGCTCAAGTAGTCTGTCTCTCTTTGCCAACGAGATCTGTCTATGCTCAGTACCCAAACCCACCAGTCAGGCCGCTGTGCTCCTAATCGGAATGGATTAAGTGTGAATCCCACCTACCGGCGGACACTGAAGCTAGGGGATGTTCAGCTTGTTTCCGAGAAATCGCTTCATTTTGGTAACTGACCCCTGTATGTCTTCGGGAGTCGCTACGATGTAGGGCAGTACGCTCGAGAGATCGAGTCTCGCCTCACCTTCTTAATCGCGATAAAATGAGAGCTAACACTACATATTAGTCGGTTCAAATCCGACTACCCCCACACACCAGTTTGAGTCGGTCGTTAAATTGTTAGGATTATATACAGAGACGGCAACCGAATCCTGTCGTGACACCCCG
>JAKAPN010000015.1 GCA_021822995.1 archaeon | reverse complement strand
GAGAGAACTGTACAATGTTTTAGCCCTCCATGGTCTTGAGTTCACTGACGTCGACGTCTTCGTGGAGCCTGTAGGCTACTACCACTATGGCGAGGATGACGGCCGCCTCCGCCGCGGCCAGTGCGATTGAGAACAGAACGAAGGTCTGACCCAGCGCATTCGGAGCAAGCGGCTGGACGCCTCCCTGGAAGGGGAGGTACTGCCCGAAGGCGACGAAATTCAGGTTGGCGGCGTTGATCATAAGCTCGACTGCGAACAAGAGCCGCAGAGCGTTCCTCTTCGTCACGAGCCCGTAGACGCCAATGCCGAAGAGCATTGCAGATACGATCACGTAATCTGAGAGGTAGTTCATCTGCCAGCATCCTCCCTGTCGACCCGCGACAGAGTCAGCGCGCCGATCACGGATGCCGCCAGCACCAGCGCCAGTACTTCGAGTATGGGAGAGTCTCCAGTGGATATGAGCTGCCCGATGTTGACGAAAGTGGCGCTGTTGGTTATGCTGCTGAACTGCGAGAGGTTCGTTGCTATCACCGCGAACACGAGCGCGAAGACCACGGCAAGGCCGGTCAGGATCCCTGCCACCCGGGTCAGCGAGCGGGCCTTCACCTCCTTTGCCCAGTTCTCCTGCCTCACGAGCATGACCGTGAACAAAATGAGTACTGCAACCGCGCCGATGTACACCGATATCTGGAAGACTGCGACGTAGGGCGCGTCTAGCAGGAAGAACAGGGTTGCGACGCCGAACAGTGAACCGGCCAAGCCGATAGCGCCGTAGATTATCTCCTTCGCTTCGAGCGCAAAGATCGCGCTCCCCACTGTAACCACGGCCATCGCTATGAAGATAGGGTCAGCCATGCTTGGCGACTCCTTTTTCTGTGTCGAACTCGACCTTGTACTTCTTCCCCTCGAGCTTGGGAGGGAGGGCGAGCATGTCGGGCGTGTACTTTAGGCTCATCTTGTCAAACGCAGAGAGCTCGTAATCGTTGGTCATATAGAGAGCGTCGAAAGGACAAGCGTCGACGCAAAGCCCGCAGAAGACGCACCTGCCGTAGTCGACCGCCGGCCAGATGTCCTTCTTGTTCTGCACCTTCCCTTTGGCCACCTTCTGCATGTCAATCGCGACTGCAATCCCGTCGCAAGCTATGGCGCATAGCTGACACCCTGTACACTTCTCGAAGTACAGGATATGCCTCCCCTTGAACCCTGGGATTCCGACTCCCTGGAGAGGGTCGTATTTGTAGCCAGGCGTCAGACCGGCTGGACGGCGCGGAGATGTGGGATACTCGGCGTCCTCCAGGTCGAGCTTCTGTTCGGGGTACCTCAACGTCATCCTGGGACGGAAGAAGTGCCTGACCCCAGACCAGGTGGCGACGAGGACGCCCTTGATGTAGCCCAAGGTTCCCATTCTAGTGCACCAGTCCCAGTGAGACGATCACCATGGTCAGGAATATGTTGGCGAAGGAAAGCGCAAGCAGCTTGACCCACCCTGCCCTCAGGAGCATGTCGATCCTCAACCGGGGCATGATCGACCGGGGCAACATCATGAATATCATCACGATGGTCACCTTCAGTATGAACCAGGCTTCAGGTGGCACCGGGGCGGGACCCAACCACCCCCCCAGGAAGAAGGTAGTGAACAGGCCCGCAAGGATGTACATCCTCGAGAAGTTAGCCAGCTGGAACGTGCCGAAGAGCATGCTCGTGTACTCCGTCTGCCACCCTGCGACGAGCTCGCTGTCGGCTTCCGGAATGTCAAAGGGGATCCTCTCGAGTTCGGCAAGGGCGCCGATGAAGAAGACTATGGCTCCTAGCGGCTGAAGGAAAAGGTACCAGAGCCCGGACTGCGCCTGAACGATGTTCATGAGATTGAGCGAACCAGCGAGTACCACAGTCCCGACCAGCGAGAGGATCAGCGGTATCTCGTATGCAACCAACTGGTGGAGAGCCCTGAGCCCGCCCAGGAAGGGATACTTGCTGTTGCTCGCCCATCCTGCGAGCAGTACGATGACGGGAGTGAACCCAAGGATGGCGAAGACCAGGACGGCTCCGACTGAAGGGTCTGCGATGTAGGTGGTAGGTGAGAGCGGCACCAGCGCGACCAGCGCACCCGCGACGGCCATCAAGGCGAACGGTATGGCTACGAATGTCGCCGTGTCAACTCCGTTCGGGATAACGATCTCTTTGAACGCGAGCTTGAAGAAATCTGCGATATTCTGGAGTATCCCTTCGAGCCTCCCCGCGTACATGGGTCCAGTCCTGAGCTGGATCTTCGCGGTGAGCTTCCTCTCTACCCATCCCATGAAAATCGTCCCGTAGACCGCCACGAACGTGAACCCGGGGAAGACCGTCAGCGCGAACAGCGTGCGGAATGGCTCCGTAGCGAGCAGGTTGAGCTGGTAAGCGATGATCAGGTTGGGGTTGATGGCGAGGTGGATGAAGTCTACCGGGAAGTGGAACTCCGCGTCCAGAAGATAGTAAATCGGGAGCAAAACGACTACGGATACCAGTGCGACCCAGAATACGACTATGATTATCCGCTTGACGAAGTCCTCGAAGGTCGTAATTGGCTTCGACACTGTGACTCCGCCTGTGTGTTGCGCCTCGAGTTACCCTTTAAAAGTTTGAGATGGGGCGATGATATGAGACGGAGCGGGGCATAGGGCTAGATTATCTCGATCGCGCTCTCGGAAAAGCCGTTCTCTTTGAGCATCTTTGCCGCGCTCTCCCTATGGTCGCCCTGAAGTATCATTATGCCGTCCTTCACCGTTCCGCCGGTCGCCAGCGCCCTCTTCATCTTCGAATTCAGCTCGTGAAGGTCCTTGTCGTTCATCTTGATCCCCTCTATGACGGTGGTGGGTTTGCCGAAACGGCGCATTTCCATCCGTATCTTGACGCGAGCCTCTTCGCGGTCTAGCTCGGCCAGAATGTCGTCGAACCCTTCGTCTTGGTCCTTGCTCACTGCTACTGGATTTTGACTGTTTTCGGGGCTATTTACGCTTAGCCGAGCCGCTTAAAGGCAGCAGAAGGGGAGCAGCGAAAGTGGGCCCGTAGCTCAGAGCACGTTCGAGAAGTTCGGTTAGAGCGACCGGCTCATACGGGTTGACCTGAGAGACCGGTCGGTCGCCAGTTCAAATCCGGCCGGGCCCACATCAGATTTAGCCAGGCACCGCTGATGGCCTCGGGGCAGGGCATTTGTCGAACCAGTCTGGATCGGTCCCTCAGCCCTGGCTGAGGCTGTCTGAGGTCGCCTTCGGGCTCGCGTCGGTCGTCGTTTCAGTCGTGGTCCTTGCAAACCTGGACTACCAGATTGGAGAGCTGGTCATCCTCGTGGCGATGGCGCTGTTATTCAGCTCGTTCCGCATGATGGTCCTCGGCGGGTTCAGGCGCGGGGTCGCGATGTTAGAGGCCCTCGGCCTGATCGGGGGCGGCGCTGTCACGGCCCTGGCGCTCCTCGTCGTGATCCTCTTCCCGGGGCTAAGCTTCGACACCCTGGTGTTCCTGTTCGCCATAGCACTGGCTGTTCAGGGGATAGGGCGGTTGGCCCACTCAGCCCACAGGGAGCATCACATCCTTCTCCGGGGTTCTGCGCTGGTCACCGGCGCCCTAGCGCTGGCTTTGGCGGTCGCGGCCGTTCTGGTGACAAACATCGCGTCCTTGACCCTGGTGCCCCTCATAGGGGTCGTCGTGCTTCTGAGCGGCATCGAGATGATCGTCTCAGGGCTGAGGCCCACGGACTACAGGCAGATCGTGCTGCTCAAGCTGATACTTTTCTCCGCGGTGTACGGATTGGTCTTGATCAACTGGGTAGACCTGTATGGGACCTCCGCGCCTGCATACCATGTCTGGCTGATTCTCACCTACATGGCGCCGTTCGGGGTCCTGATCGTGTTCCAAGGGCTCAAGGACTGGCAGCTGGCTGTCAGCCTGGGTTTGCTCGTCTCACTCATGAACGATGTTGGCTACTTTTTCGTCGGAGACCTTCTGTTCGGATTTCACCGGGCGCTGGTCCCCTGGATCGAGGGTCAGCTGGGTTTCATGGGTACCCAAGTCCTCTTCTACTTCCAAGGCGGCGCATTCACCATCCCAGTGACTTCGGTCCTGATGGGATTCACCATCTACGCCAGGATTGTAGTGGTCTCCGCAGTCCTCTATCACTGGTGGAAGCACCCGTCCGCGTTCGACGGTCCCGTGTAGCCTGGGCAGGGATTTGGCGTCCTCAGTCGTTAAGGAATCTCCTGATTGACAGACCGAAGTTCAGAGCCATCAACCAGAAGCCCAGCAAGAGCAGGGCCAACGAATATGCGTCATAGAACTCAAGGTACCCCATCGCCAGGCCAATCGCCGTTGCAGAGAGGAAATTTGCCAACCCCCAAGCTACGTTGATCTTCGGAGGAGACCGCTGCCCGAAGGGGCTTCTGAAAACCTTGCCCGACATTCCGAAGACTAAATGTGGCACACCGTTCGCGAGGAGGAAGCCTATGACGAAATACCATGCGTCGTAAAGGCTCGGCCCCACATCAATTCCCGCCGGTCCTGCAGCTATTCAGCCTTGGCCTGTGCTCTTCGGCCTGCCGACCCAATCTGGGTATCGGCTGAAGTGTTCATGGGCTATCCTCCACCCCCTGCCCGTCTTCACCAGGACCATGGTCACCCTGGCCTTGCCGCTTATGGGAGAACCCTCGAAAGAGTAGTCGTTGACAAACATCCCGCCATATGTCAGATAGAAAGTGGCGACAGCGGACCCTCCGAAGAGGTCTATCCTCAGATCTTCGAGGTCATACCGGTAGTCGGAGATGTTCGAGAACGCCGCCTGTTCGTAGACGAAGGCTTCATCGGAGTTCTGGCGGGCATAGGGCGGGTTCTCGTCGAACTTTGTGAAGGACTCGCGGGCTGCGTGGAAGTCGGCCAACGCGGCCAGATCTTTGTTCTTACCTGCCTCGAAGAAACCCCTGACCACCCCTTCGACGTCTCTCTTTTCGCTTGCAGTGGGGGGCGCGTCCAAGGTGTGCTTCGCCGATGGAAGGAGCGTATAAACAACGTTTTTGAGCGCACTTCGTCGCCCTTCCAAACGCGGCGACGTAGCTCAGCGTGGTAGAGCAATTGGCTGTTAACCAATTGGTCGTCGGTTCGAGTCCGACCGTCGCCGCTGAAATAACTCAGAATGAACCCCGTTTGCTAAAAACGCTTTGATTCCAGTTGTTAGGAGGGTAAACAAACTGGGGAGTATCTGCATTGCACAGGAATGGTTTACCTCGCTCTCAACGCATTGAGGATCACCACAATGTCGATGCCTTCCTGCATGAGTGCCCCAAACGCCGGCTGTATGTACCCGAGACTCGCTATCCCCATAAGGACGAAACTCCCACCCATTCCGAAGAAGATGCCCTGTCTCGCGACCCGGAGCATTCTTTGCCCGATTTTGATGCCATCCCCTACTTTGGTCACGTCGTCAACCAGGAGGACTACATCGGCCGCCTCTGCAGAAATCCCCGTCCCATGCGCCCCCATGGCCACCCCAACCGTGGCTGTGGCCAGAGCGGGAGCGTCGTTTATTCCGTCCCCAACCATGATAGAAGATACGAACTGTTCTGTGAGCCTCTTGACCTCCTTCACTTTCTGTTCAGGAAGAAGATCTGCAACCACCCGCTCGATGCCAGCTTCCCTAGCAATCGTCTCCGCGTTCACGGCGTTGTCACCGGTCAACATGACCGTCTGATCTACTCCCAACTCTCTGAGCTTCTGGATGAGGACCGGGACACCTGGCCTGAGTTGGTCGCTGAAGACGATTACTCCCGCGGGCCGCCCATTGACAGCCATGTACGCAAGTAGGCTTCCCTTGCGCTTTGCCTCCCAGAGCACCTTCTCCGTTCTGGAGCCGAAGGCTTCGCCTATGGACCTCTCGACGAATCTTTGCGACCCAAGTACAACCTTCATCCCTTCAACCTCCGCTTCCACCCCCTGGCCCGGGTGCTCCCTGAATTTACTCGCCGGAAGGAGCTCGCCAAACCTCTCCCTGCCAAGTCGCGCCATAGAAACAGCAACAGGGTGGCTCGAAAGCTGTTCGACACTTGCCGCCAACTTCAACATCGCTCTCTCATCCCCGCCGAATGAAACTACGTGGTCGACGACCGGCGTTCCATAGGTAAGCGTGCCAGTTTTGTCGAATATCACCACACGCCCCCTCCCGATCTGCTCGATGGCAGCACCACTCTTGACGATGATGCCCTCCTTCGCGGCCTTGTTGACTCCGCTGATCACGGCGAGGGGAGTCGCGAGTATCAGAGGACAAGGTGTCGCGACTACCAAGACTGCGAGGAAAGCATCGACGCTCCTTGTCAGGAAGAGACTGAAGACCGCAAATGCTGCGGTCACGGGGGTAAACCAGACCGCGTACTTGTCCGCGATCCTTTGGATCGGCGGTCGTTCGCCCTGGGCCTTTCTGACGAGTTCCACAATCCGCGAGTATTGGCTCTCCACGCTGACCCTGCTCGCCCTCATCTCGAAGGGAGGGCCTACGTTCACGCTTCCGCTTAGAAGCCCCTCACCAGGCCCCTTTTCCCTCGGAAGAGGCTCGCCCGTCAGAGCTGACTCGTCCACCTCTGCCGCAGTCGACTGGACTGCGCCATCGACGGGAACCAAGTCCCCCGGCCGGACCATGAGGACATCGCCCACTCTTACATCTTCCACATTGACCTCTTCCAGAGTGTCGTTTCTCTTCCGCCGGGCTAACCGGGGTGCCCTGGCAATCAGGGATTCCAGCGAGGAAGACGCCCTTCGGAATCCGTAGTCGTCTATCGCCTCCCCCCCTGTCTGCATAATCACAATGACCACACCTGCGAACGCTTCGTCGGTGAGGATGGCCGTGACTATGGCGAGCATTGCAACGATGTCAGCAGCGAACTTTCCCTTCGTCATCCCAACTATCGTTTTCGCAACAACGGGTGTACCTCCAACTATCAAGGTCCCATACCAGATCAGTCTCGCGATATCATATCTGCCGAACGCCAGGCCGGACATTCCTCCCGCGAGCAATCCGGCGATGGCGGCCACAGTGAGCGGGTAGGATCTGAGGATGATGGTGAATCTAGGCCAATTCAATGAGGTCAAGGCGGTTGGCATCTAATCTTCGGTTGAGCAATCTCAGAATTAAACGGGCAGGACATTTCTCGAAACTGGAACTCTGAATTCGTCCGTGCCGTCAGGTCGTTTGAGTTGGGCTACGTAAGTGCGGAGTGGAGCGGCTCTTGCGGCAGCACGTCATGGAGGCGATCCGCCTAGCTATTTGCGATGCGTTTCTGTCGAAGGGCGCAAGTCCAAGATTATCTTCATGTAGAGGTCTCGCTCCTTCTGCATCGGGTCGCGGCCGCTTAAGACAGACCAAGCCATACCCGGATAGACTCGATAGGGCCCCGTTCAGGTTTGTTTAAGCGACGAAGGTTTGCTTCCTGCCTCTGATCTCCGAGCCCCCATCTCCCTGGAGACCTGGACGTCCCCAGGTCGGTTACGCTTTGCCAATCCCAGCTTCACCCCCTCCCGGTCTTCTGCGGTCCTGTTCTGGCTCAGCTTCCACTTGCCGTCGAGTTTTGAGACCCGCATCTCGAACCCAACAATGGACCTCAATTCGCTTCTGATGTAGTCCGCCGGCGCGTCTGAAACGTGCCATGGCTTTTCCGAGTCTGACTCGTGGTGGTTGGTCAAGCGGGTGACTATCTTCAGGAGCCGCCGAGGGTCTTCGAAGAATGTAATCGGGCCGCGGGCCTGCACCTCGATGTAGTTCCAGGTGGGGACCGTCTTGCCGTCCAGTTTCTTTGTCGCATACCACTCTGGAGTGATGTATGCGTCCGGCCCAATGAAAGTCGCCAGCCCCTCGTCTGACGATTCTCGCCACTGTGGATTCCCCCTTGCAAGGTGACCGAATAGAGTCCCGAGATTCCCGTTAGAAGGGTCGATGAGCATTGGCACGTGGGAGGCCATCAGCCCGGACTGGCCGTGGGTGATGATGGTCCCGAAGCTCAGCCTGTTGACCTCAGATTGGAGCACTTCCACCCTGTCTTCCTTGAACCACCTGGGGATGTACAAGTGAAGTTCGTTTTTCGCTGAGAACTAATTAACCTTCAGAGCCGATTCGAAGACTTAAGGCCCTGCAGAACTCGATTACGCAGACCGTAGTTGAACTTCGCGCATCGCAGGTGGCGGGTCGGGGTCGCTTCCGTTACGCATGAAGAGGTTGGGCCTCTGTCTACCGACCGATGGGGTCCGGGCTCGCTTTTGACCATAGGAGCATTCCTCACTGCAGGGTCTATTCTCCTCGTAAGGTGGGTCGGGACAAAGGGGTGGTTCTCCCTCCTGATAGCTGTCCTTCTCCTTGGCGGCGGGACTGTGATGTTTGTGGTGAAAGTTAGTGAGAACATAGAGCGGGTGGAATTCGGCGGGTACGACCCTGTGGGGAAGGTCGGGGTGATTACGGCTCCGATAAGCGGGAGATCAAGAGGCTCGGTGAGGGTTGACGGGCTGGACTGGTCAGCCACCTCTGACGGGAGCGTGGGAGTCGGGGAAGAAGTGGTTGTGGTCAGCAGAGACGGCCTGCATGTGTCAGTGAGACGTCACCAGAGACAGCTTCCAACGTAGCGAGACCTCCGCCAACGCTGTAAGCTGGCGCAGACGCCAGATGTGAACCAGCCCACTAATCAGTCGTTGCCATGGCTGGGAACCGCTTGGCGCAAATCGGAGCGCACCTTGGCCGACACAAGGGGAAGACAGCTGGACCAGCTTCTTGGGCGTCCGCCATCTTAAATGACCTGTTCGCCCCGGCACGAGTGCAGAGCCACAGCTTGGTAAGAAGGATAATTGTAAACCTCTACATGACCATGGACGGCTTCGGCGAGTTCCCGAAGTATCCCGGATCTGATTTCGTATCAGAGGAGCCAGATGCCCTCTGGACCGACATGTGGGCCAGCCATTACGACTCTGTGGACACGGTGGTCTTCGGCCGGCGCGCGTTCGAGGACCATCTGAACTACCACTCGGAGGCGGCGAGAAAGCCCGGAGACCCGAAGTACCTTTACGAGTTCTCCAGGTGGCTCGACGGCTGCCAGAAGGTTTGCCTTTCCCATTTCATGAAAGAGACAAAGTGGCAGAACTCCAGGATCATGTCGGGAGAGCTCAGCGAGGTCATTTCCACGCTGAAGAACGAGCCAGGCAAAGACATCATCGTAGATGGGGGCCCATCGGTGGTGCAAGAGGTCATACAGCGCGGCCTCGCAGATGAGTACTGGTTGCTCGTCATGCCGGTCATCCTTGGCCGGGGCAAACACTACTGGGGGACGATGCTCGGTCAGCAGACGATGAAGCTCCTGTCGGTCAAGACCCTGCCCTATGGTGAGCTACTCCTGCACTACCAGGCAGTCAGATGACCCCCTGAAGGAAGCAGCTTCCTCGTGAAGCAACTCCGGAAAGGAGCGGCAGCTTACCTGACGTAGAGCGCTGCGAACTTCGTGTAAGCTTCTTCGAAAGGCGCGGGCCTCGGGGGCGACTTGAAGCCGTAGGCGCATATCTCCCCGACCGTGCCGAGCTTCCCAACCTTCATGGAGCGGTAGGTTGCCCTGACCACGTCCAGGAGGACGTTGCCTGCGTTGGCGCCGTCGGATGACCTGAGATAGACATCGATCGAAACCCCGCTGTCGAGGAAAGAGCTCCCCTCGAACCAGAAGTAGCTTGTCCGGTCATTGCCCATGTAGTCGACGAAATCGGTGGTGCCAGCGATGGTCTCGAATTTGTAGGGGACCTCCGTGGCCACCGAGGCCGTCTTCACTTCCCTCTTCGCCATCTTGATCTCCTCGTTGATCGTGTTCTCCGTCTCCGACCCCCCTCCCACGTCCAACTGGTAGCTCTTAGCGATCTTGACTCCTCTCTTGACGAGCAGCCCCAAGAGCCCCTTGTGGAACACCGTCCCCCCGAACTGGCTCATCAGGTCGTCACCTATGAGAGGCAGCTTCGACCTCTGGAAGTCGGCGACCAGCTTGTTGCTCTTCAGGACGAGGCTGGGCGTGCAGTTGATGAACCCGCATCCAGCCTTCAGAGCCGCCCTGGCATACTCCTCTGAAGAAGCGCCGGAGCCAGAAGATATTATGTTTACCAGGATGTCGGTGTCAGCAGCTTCCAGCTTCTTCGACACTTCGTCCGAGCTGGACTTTTCGAGCCGGGCACCGGCCAGGTGGGGGACGACGTCTGACTTCGAGACGCCCGGCTGCACGACCACCTTGGATTTTGGAAGCGTCAGGTAGCGCCTGGAGACGTTGGGC